>DYEX01000137.1 GCA_020725525.1 Desulfovirgula sp. | reverse complement strand
TTCATTAAAATCAGCCGGTCGCAAACTGCTGCCGCCGTTTTCAGCTCGTGGGTCACCATCAGGGTGGTCAGGTGGCGGGAGCGGTGGATTTCACTGACCAGGGTCATGATCTCCACCCGCGCCCGGCGGTCCAGGGCCGCGGTCGGCTCGTCCAGAAGAAGGATCTCCGGCTCCTGGGCCAGGGCACGGGCAATGGCCACCCGCTGCTGCTCGCCTCCTGAAAGATGGCCGATGGGGCGAGTGGCAAGGTGGCTCATGCCTACCAGCTGCAGCATGCTGTCCACCACCCGCCTGTCGGCCGGTCCGGGCCGGCGCAGCAGGCCCAGGCGGCCGTAGCGCCCCATCATGACCACTTCCCGCACACTCACCGGCATCCGGGGATCAATGTTCTGAATTTGCGGCACGTAGCCAATCCGCCGGCGCAAAAAGGCCGGGCAGCCCTTTTGAATCGAGTAGCCCAGCACTTCCACCCGCCCCTGGAGGAGTTTACCCAGCCCGTTCACCAGGGTGAGGAGGGTAGTTTTACCGGCCCCGTTCGGCCCGATGATGCCGACCAGCTCGCCCTTTCCAACTGACAGCGAAACGCCCCGTAAAGCTACATCTTCACGGTAGGAAACGACGGCATCTTCTATCTTTATTAGAGCAGCCCCGTTGAACAGCTCATTTTCCGGAATACTGTTCCACCGCACGCAAGTAATCTCACTTTACCTCCTTAAGCGCATCCAAAAGCAACTCCACATTTTTGTCCAGGGCGGCGCTCCAGGTATCCGTTTGCGGCAACCCTCCCGGGAAATTGGAGATGGTCACCTGTGCCGCCCCCAATTCTTTCGCCATACCTTTGCCTGCGTCCGGGCCGCTCTGCAGGTTATCCACCACCAGCTTTACACCCGCCTGTTTCCCTTTGTTGATAAGCTCCTGCATTTTTTGCGGGTTAAGCTCCTCCGGCCGGCCATAAGTAGCCACCACGTCAAAACCGGCCCATTTTAAAAACCCCTGCTGCATCTCGGAACAGAGTACCTTCACGCCGCCTGCGCCGGCAGCCTGAAGCCTGGACAGGGTTTCTTTGCCCTTTGCCTCAATCTGTGAAACCAGGCGGTCAGCATTTTGCTCATAATAAGCCCTGTTAGATGGATCTTTTTCCATCAATATTCCGGCAATTTTTGTAACCGCCTCCTTTTGCACCGGGGGTGCCATCCAGTTACCGGCCACGGCAACTTCAACCACCTGCAGGTCCTTATTATGCACCGATTCTATCAGTTCTTTGGTAAACATTTTCCCCTGCCAGTCGTGGCGCAAAAATAGCCTGGCCTCGGCCAGCTTTTGCACATCGCCCGGCTTCAGGTCAAAATGCCCCGGGCAGGCAGCAGGGGAGACAATATTCACGGTTTCTACTTTATCACCGCCAACATTTTTGACAATATCAGCAATCAATGACGTACCCGTAGCAACTTTTAGCTTCGGACTTTCTTTCGCCGCACATCCAGAGATAGCTAACAAAAGAACTGCAAGAATAATTGCCGCAACGCGCGAATAAACCCTTTTCAACGCGATGGACCCTCCTCCATTGTAAATGTTCAGTGAACCAGCCCGGGTGCCGCCCAGCACTCACCACAATATGGCTCTGCTCCTGATATTTCAGGTTCAATTGGTACCTCTGGTTTTAAGAAGACCTGGTATATCCAGTGAGTGCTGGGTCCACGCTCACTCCCTGGCTTCCGCGCTGACAGCATTCCATATTTATTCCCGGTTAACTTTTTAAAACGGGTTTACGTGCTTTCAAAACATATTTCTCCCTTGTGTTGATAATTTCAATCTCCACTAACCCGCACTGCCTGCACAATTCCTGCATTTTATCATCGTCGGGAATCAGATCGTTGGCGACCACCCCCCCTAACGACCGGTGCAAATCGTTTACTGCCTCCCTGCTCATGGAATGGCAGATGACCAGCCTCCCGCCGGGCTTTAAAATGCGGGCCATTTCGGCCAGCGCACGGGGTTTATCGGTAACATGAGGAAAACAGGAGTTGCAGATGATCTCATCGAAAGTATCTTCCTGAAATGGCGTACAGCTTATGTCCGCCAGTACAAATTCCACATTC
>DYEX01000136.1 GCA_020725525.1 Desulfovirgula sp. | reverse complement strand
GGCAGCCGGACACATATGTGTCCGCCCGCGCAGGTGGTAAAGTTTCTGAACGGTTACCGCTTCCAGCCTTTCCCCAAAGGAATCTTCCAATTCCGGTGGCCAGCAGGTACCCTGGCTGTTTTACCGCCCGTTCGGCGGGTGACAAATATATTAAATTACGGACTAGAAAAAGGGCGGCCTGGAAGGGCCACCCAGTTTGAGGCAGTCATAAAATCACTGCATATCTCCCGCAGAGGTTACCTGCAATTCTATCCCTGCTGCCCGTTTACCTCCTCGTGGGGGGTGCCGCTATAAAACATTCTGTGTAAGGGTACAAGCCCAGTAATTGCTGGAAGCTTGGAGAACCTACAGGTACGTTAGGTCATTACCTCTCACCGGGTTTAACGGATGGCCAAAGATTTCGCTTAATAATGTAGAAATGAGAATCAAAACCAAATACATCCTGGATGTTCCTGGTTTCCAGAATGACAAAACTGACTGCGTCAGTATAGGACAGGTCCTGATCATGGTACTTCTTGAGAACGGTATAGACTTTATCCATTGTGCCATTGTCCGGGAGAATTACTTGTAAAGCTCCGGCTTTCTCCGACCGGTCAATGATGTCGAGAAACCGGATGGCCAGGTCACGTCCAGCGTGGTAGCGTAACCAGGTATAGGTTTCTGAGACAACCATAATGCTGGTAATCAGGTTCGTTCGCTTACTTAACGAGGCATAAAAGGTTCTGGATGCCTGGTGCAGGGAGTCACGTTCGTCAATAAGGGCGATAAAAGCACCGGTATCAATGAACAGCTTATAAAGGTCTTTCGCCCCCATACAAATCCTCCTTGTACTTGCGGGAGCCAGTAGCCGGCCCCTTCAGCATGCCGATTAACTCTGCCAGGGGGTCATCAGGGCCGCCACGCAATTCTTCGTTTTCTGGTATGGGATGGGTGATTCCTAATTTGCGGAATAACTCTTCCTTTTGCTTTGGGGTCAATTTTTTGATTTCCTCAACCAAACGTTCAACTGCCATCGGACTTCACCTCGTTGTCCAGTATACCATATTCTGTAATCAGGAGCAATAATCAGCGATGGGCTACCGCCTTGAAGAAACTGTATGAGTGGGCCATGCGAGACCTGCTCATATCACATCTTTTAAGTGTCCCATGAGTTTTAAGCGGAAAAAGACGGCATCAGAAAATTTCCCGTCTTAAGTTTCGCGGACACAAGTGTGTCCTCTCCTCCTGCTATCCTGAGGCAAAAACAGGCAGGGAGGAGGGATTACGATGGCCGTATGCGACCCTTTCCTGAGCGATTACGTTTAGCTAAAGCACCTACCCGGCGACTTCACGGCGAACGATAAAATTACCGTGGCAGGCACTTTGCAACCTGCTGGCTGGACAAAAGCTTTCACGGCGCTCACAGACGGGCAGGTGGCTGGACCGGTGTACCGGTTGCCTGATAGGTTCCTGCTCGCCCATATCTTACGAAAGCGGCTTCTCATCAAGTGGGTGGTTGCTCGAAGTAACTATCTAGATTTTGAACAGAAGCAATCTAGCAACATCTAATCCTCCTATAAGGGTAACACCATTTTCCTCGGCTTTGCGTATGCATTCCTCAGTAAAATTGTCTGCGCTTGAGATCAAGATCTTCAAAGCATCTGGCTCTTTGGCAATTTTTGTTAACTGATCTATACCGTTAACATCCCCATTATCAACGCCTTTTTTGTTCTTGACCTGAACATACACAGTTAGGCTCTTAGAGGCAACCTCTGACAGAATTGGAGGTTTGAGGCTAAAAACAAAGTCTGCGTCTCCACCGGAACCGTCGAAAAAGTGGGAACGGACTAATTCGTATCCGCTGGCCTCAAATATTCCTTTGACGAGGCTCTCAAAGGTACCGGGTGGGTAATTCTGTACACTATGTAGCACTTTTCTCAAAAGTTCTTCCATTGATTCTCTAAAGATTCGGTCGATGTCTTTGGAACCTATAGTCTTGTCTTCAGTTTCCAGCAGCCTTTCAATAGCTTCTTTCATCTTTTCGTCCCATACGTTGTTTACGGCTTTCTGATATCCGCGCAGCTTGCCAGCAACAATCAGAGTTTCTTCATTGGTGTAGTGAGGAAAAACCCGCAAGCTGTTCGGATCGACCATAAGTTTGTGCCGGAAATCGGCATCATCTGGCTTTAAGTTAAAGTCAAAAGAGTACCCATAGGTAACGCGGGCTATCACAAAATGCCCCCAGGTTGGCACTTTAGGCACCACTACGATATCTCCCTCTTTCGCCTCCAGGAGGGGATAAAGTATCCAGTAACGGCTTTCGGCTTCTTGGTCTGTGACGGAGTCCTCCCAGATATTTTGGGCTGCCTGTTTGTATCGCTGCTTCCAAACATCCTTGTTTACAATTGTTCCGTCTTCTTCTTTTAACTGGGTGCCCGGAATACCCCACCCTTGCCGCAGGCGGCCTTGCTGCAGTTCGCTCCAGATAAAATCTTTCTCCGAATCGGCGGTACGAAACACGAAATACCTCTTTTCAACAGTAGTCATAACCGTACATCCCCCTTCACCGAAAATAAAAATGCGGATTTTAAGTAAAACTCGAGTTTGAAAGCCAGAAACTGTTATTTTACCCCCAAAAATCCGCGAAGCCTTGAAAAATGGGCATTTTGCATTGTAAAGCAATGCCAGAATGGAAAGCAACTGTCAAAAAACCGGCGATTTTTGAAAAGTCGTAG
>DYEX01000135.1 GCA_020725525.1 Desulfovirgula sp. | reverse complement strand
CGCGGCCCTGGACCGCCGGGCGCGGGTGGAGATCATGACCCTGGTCAGTGAAATCCACCGCTCCCGCCACCTGACCACCCTGATGGTGACCCACGAGCTGAAAACGGCGGCAGCAGTTTGCGACCGGCTGATTTTAATGAAGGAGGGTCGCATCTGGGCACAGGGTACGCCCGCGGAAGTGCTGCGGGAAGAACTTTTAGACCTCCTGTTCGGCGGTTAAACATAATGAAAAACACTTTGAAAAGAGGAAAACAATTATGGGCGGAAAACTTTTAGCAATTGAGGATGTGTTTGGCCAGGAGCCATTTGTCGACGTTCAGCCGTTATATTCACGCTTAAATAATTGCGCCGTAAATTATAAAGTGTTTTGCCTTCTTTCGGCGGCCGTTGAAACCGGCCTTTTTGACCACCTGGAATCTCCGCGCCCGGTCGTTGAACTTTCCCGTGAACTGGGCTTAAACCTGCGGATCACCCGCATCATCTGCAAGTGTCTGGAAAAGCTTGGTTTCCTCGTGGAAGTTAACGGTGCTTATCAAAATGCTGAAATCAGCAACCTTTATTTGCGAACCGGTTCCCCCCTGGCGCAGGAGAATGTTTTGAAAACCTTACGGGGCACATTCCGGCTCTGGGAAAAATTGCCCGCGATTTTGAAGGGTGGACCGGTTAAGATCCGCGAAGAAGACTTTTTCGGGGAGGATCACATCCACGCCATAGCCGCAGAACACCTGACCGGGGAACTGCCAAAAACAGTCCGGATTGTGGCCGGACTTCCGGAATTTCAAAAAGCAAGAAAACTTCTCGATCTCGGTGGTGGCCACGGCCTGTACGCCATTGCGTTTTCAAAATTAAACCCGGGGTTGCAGGTATTCGTCTACGATCTTCCCGGGGTTACTCAAAAAACAAGGGCGTACATTGAAAAACACGGGGCAAAGGTAACAGTCATGGCCGGAAACTTTTTTCAAGACGACCTGGGCAGCGGCTACGACCTGGTCTTTTTTGCCTACAATCCCGGCGGTAAAAGTCCGGGACTGGTGCCTAAAATCCACGCCAGCCTAAACGAGGGCGGGCTTTTTATCAGCAAGCACTGTTTTTACCGGAAAGGTGAAGAAACAAAAGATATTCTCCTGGATCTGGAGTGGAATCTGACCACCTTCGCCGGCGTGAAAAAAGGAGACAGGGTGTACAGTTTTGAAGGAGACCTTTCCTTTGAAGATTATATGGAACTACTGTCTGGATATTTCTCCATTGAAAAGGTGATCGAAACGGCTGAATTTGCCGGCCTCCCGCTGGGAAAGATTGGCGATGCACTGGATTCCAAAATAATCATTGCCAAAAAGAGGTAGCCGGGTGGCTGCAACCGGGGGCGTTAT
>DYEX01000134.1 GCA_020725525.1 Desulfovirgula sp. | reverse complement strand
CACTCCCGCAATCACTTCCCGAAACCCCTGCCTGATTTTTTGCCGCTTTGCTGATGGTTAAGAGTTCCATAGTATATTGCAACTGCTTTGTTATGTTTTATCAATATTTGTCGGCCTGTTGGTAGCTGCTGCAAACCTCCTTAAACAAAACCGTTAAAACATCAGGCACATTTTTCGATAGCACACTTTATTTCCCTTACCAGGGAGGCCACCGCCGGCGCGGGGTCGCCGTTACCCGCCCTGGCCACCAGGTCGACGATGGCGCTACCCACCACCATAGCATCACAGTATGGTGCCACCCGGACCGCCTGCACCGGCCCGGCAATGCCAAAGCCAATGGCGCAGGGCAGGGATACGTGCCGTCGCACCTTCTGCGTAAACTTCGCCAGGTCGGTGCTGATTTCCTCCCGGGCACCGGTTACTCCGGTAACCGAGACGCAGTAAACAAACCCCCGGGCGACCGGCGCCATGGCGGCCAGCCGGGTTTCGGTGGTGGTGGGGGCCACCAGGGGTATGAGGGCCAGCCCATAATGGTCAGTATACCCCAGCAGGTCCTTACTTTCCTCAAAGGGCAGGTCGGGCACGATCAGGCCGTCCACTCCGGCCAGTACGGCGTCCCGGGCGAAATCTTCCAGCCCGTACTGAAAGACGGGGTTATAGTAGGTCATCAGGATCAAAGGAACATCGGTGCTCTGCCGGATCACGGCACACGTGCGGATGATGTCCCTTACCCTCACGCCACGGGCCAGCGCCCGGGCGGAAGCCTGCTGAATAACCGGGCCGTCGGCCACCGGATCGGAAAAAGGGATACCCACTTCCACCATGTCGGCCCCGGCTGCAATCATGGTATTTACCAGGCGGGCGGTGCTGTCCAGATCCGGATCCCCGGCCGTGATGTAAGTGATTAAACCCTTTTTCCCCTCCAGAGCAAGAGCGGCAAAACGTTTGGTGATGCGGTTTTCTTTCATGACTGTTCCCAGGCAAAACCCGAGGGTTCCTGGAGCCTGGCTTTACTCCTTTCCTTAATGTACTTAAACCTGTTTTTGCACTATTCTTCGGCGGCGGTCGTCCCTCGTCAAGTGGTGAAGGAAGCAGGGCTTTTTAGCCCTCTTTGCCCAGGATGCGGGCGACGGTTTCCACGTCCTTATCCCCCCGTCCGGAGAGGTTTACCACCACGATGGCGTCTTTGGGCATTTCCTTTGCCATTTTCACTGCATGGGCCAGGGCATGGGCACTTTCCAGGGCGGGAATGATTCCCTCGGTGCGGCAGAGCAGTTGAAAGGCCTCCAGAGCCTCCCCGTCGGTTACGGCAGTATAGGTAACCCGGCCCGTTTCTTTCAAATAGCTGTGTTCCGGACCCACGCCGGGGTAATCCAGGCCGGCGGAAATGGAGTGGGCCAGATTGATCTGACCGTCTTCATCCTGTAAGACGTAGCTTTTCGAGCCGTGTAGCACTCCCGGGCGGCCCCGGTTAAGGGTGGCGGCGTGTTTATTGGTATCCAACCCGCACCCTGCCGCTTCTACCCCGACCAGTTTTACTCCTTCATCCTCCAGGAAGGGGTGGAATATGCCTATGGCATTGCTTCCCCCACCCACGCAGGCCACAATCGCATCGGGTAGCCTCCCGGTTTGCTCCTGCACCTGCCGGCGGGTTTCCTCACCAATCACGCGCTGGAAATCCCGCACCATCATGGGATAGGGATGGGGGCCGGCCACCGAGCCGATCAGGTAATGGGTGGTCTGCACGGTGGTCACCCAATCTCGCATGGCCTCGTTCATGGCGTCTTTTAAGGTACGGCTGCCCGTCTGGACACAAACCACCGTAGCGCCCAGGATGCGCATGCGGAAGACGTTCAGGGCCTGGCGGGCCATATCCTCCTCCCCCATGTAAACGGCACATTCCATGCCGAACAAAGCGGCAGCGGTAGCCGTGGCCACTCCGTGCTGGCCGGCGCCGGTTTCCGCAATAACACGGTTTTTACCCATGCGACGGGCCAGAAGAATCTGGCCAATGGTATTATTTATCTTGTGGGCACCGGTGTGGTTGAGGTCTTCCCGCTTGAGATAAATCCTGCCCCCCTGGCAGTATTCACTCAGACGGCGGGCAAAGTACAGCGGTGAAGGCCGTCCAACATATTGCCGGAGATAATATTCCAGCTCCCGCCAGAAAGACGGGTCCCGGCGGGCTTTCTGGTAGGCTGCGGTTAATTCTTCCAGGGCCGGCATGAGAGTTTCCGGCACGTAGCGGCCTCCAAAGGGTCCGAAATAGCCCCGTTCGTCTGGTAAAGACATGTAAGTTCCTCCCTGTGTTATGAGTTAAAGGCCTTTGGCTGCGGCAATGAAGCGGCGGATTTTTTCCGGGTCCTTTTTCCCCGGATGGCCGTCCTTTTCCACTCCACTGCTTACGTCCACCCCGTAGGGCTGGACTGTGGCTACGGCCTGGCGGACATTTTCCGGTGTTAACCCGCCGGCGAGGATGAGGGGGCGGGATAGCTTTAAACCGGCGGCCAGCTGCCAGTCAAAGGTGCACCCGGTGCCGCCCTTTTGGCCGGCAATGTACGTATCCAGCAGAATGGCATCGGCGGGAAAATGAGCAACCTCGTCCCTGTTAATCGCGTCACCAACGCGGAAAGCCTTGATCACCCTGCGGCCCAGGGCCCGGCAGCAGTCCGGGGATTCGCTGCCGTGTAGCTGAAGTGCATCCAGCCCGCAGTATTCCACCACCGCCCGGACCTCCTCGATCGGGGCATCGACAAACACACCTACCCTGGTGATGAAGGGCGGTAATTCCCGGCAAATGAGGCGGGCCTGTGCCGGTGTAATGCGCCGGGGGCTGGGAGCAAAGATGAAACCGAGCGCATCTGCCCCCGCCTTCGCGGCTGCCAGGGCGTCTTTCAGATTCGTAATGCCGCAGATTTTCACCCGTACCATGTTGAACTCTCCTCCAGTGCCAGAAGGCTGGTTGCAGGCAGGGCTGAAGGTCGTGATGCCTTCCGTCGTTAAATCCTTTACTTCCCCAGCAGTTCTCTTATCTTTTGCTCTACGTTGTCTGCTCTGACCAGGGCTTCTCCCACCAGGGCCGCATCAACCCGGTATCTGGCCAGGGCCAGCATATCCTGCCTGGAATTAATGCCGCTTTCGCTGACCACGATTGTTTTGGGGTCGGCAATTTTCTCCCGCAGGCGGAAGGTGGTGGCCAGATCTGTTTTAAAAGTGTGCAGGTCCCGGTTATTAATACCGATACAGGTGGCGCCGGAGGCCAGGGCCCGTACCAGTTCCTCTTCGGTGTGTACTTCCACCAGACAGCTCAGGCCCAGTTCGTCAGCCAGCTTTTGGAAGCCGGTCAACTGGCGGTCGTCAAGCACGGCTACAATGAGTAAAATGGCGTCGGCCCCCAGCCACCGGGCTTCATAAATTTGATAGGGATCAATGATAAAGTCCTTGCGCAAAAGGGGGACCGGGCTTTCCCGGCGCACCAGAGGTAAAAAAGCCCGGTGACCACGGAAAAAATAGTTATCGGTAAGGACGGAGATGGCTTTAGCCCCGGCCCGGAGGTAGGATTGAGCCAGCTCCACCGGTTTTAGCCCTTTCTTTAGCCAGCCCTTGGAGGGCGATGCCCGTTTGATCTCGGCAATAAGGCTCACCTCGCCGGGCCTCCGCAGGAAGGCGGCTAAATTTCTGGTGGGAGGGAGTGTCTCCATCTGCCCTGTCAGCCGGGAAAGGGGACGAATCTCTTTATATTGCTGCACTTCCCGGTATTTGTGGGCAATAATCCGGTCCAGAATCAAAGACTGGCCACCTGCCTGGCGGCACGGCGGGTGAAGGCCACCAGCTGTTCCAGTTTCTTGCCAGCCGCGCCGCTGTCAATGCTTTGTGCGGCCAGGGCCAGCCCGGTGGATAGATCCCCGGCTTTACCGGCAGCCACCAGGCCCAGGGCGCTGTTAAGGAGCACCGCATCCCGGCAGGGTCCTGGAACCCCCTGCAGTATATCCCGGATCAGGGATGCATTGTATTCCGGGTTGCCTCCGGCCAGTGCTTCCACCGGAGTCCGGGCAAAGCCGTAATCCGTCGGATCCAAAAAATATTCCCTGATCTCCCCTTCCCGCACTTCCGCCACCACTGCCGGCCCGGCCAGGGAGATTTCATCCAGGCCGCCGGCACCGTGAACCACAAAGGCCCGTCTGGTCCCCAGCCGGGAGAGGACCCGTGCGATAACAGGGACCAGGTCCGGGCTGTATACTCCTACGACCTGCGCCCTGGCTCCGGCAGGATTAGTCAGGGGACCGAGGATGTTAAATACCGTGCGGATGCCGATTTCCCGCCGGGGCCCGGCAGCATGTTTCATGGCCCCGTGCAGTGCCGGGGCAAAAAGAAAGGCCATGCCCACTTCTTCCAGGCATTCCTCTATGGCAGCAGGAGATAGCTCCAGATTTACCCCCAGGGCTTCCAGAACGTCGGCCGACCCGCACCGGCTGGACACGGAGCGGTTGCCGTGTTTGGCCACCGGAACTCCCGCCCCGGCCAGCACCACGGCTGCGGCGGTGGAAATGTTAAAGGTGCTGGCGCCGTCCCCACCGGTGCCGCAGGTATCCACCAGTAAAGGCTGTTTGGACTGAATGGGGGTGGCATGGCGACGCATGGCCCGGGCAAAGCCGGTAATTTCCTCAATGGTTTCACCTTTCAGGCGCAGGGCGGTAAGCAAAGCGGCGATCTGGGCCGGAGTGGCCCGGCCGGTCATGAGTTCATCCATTACCTGTTCTGCTTCTGATTCAGTTAAATTCTCCCCTGCCACTATCCGGCTGATGGCTTCTTTGATCATCTTTCTCGGCTCCTCTCGGCTGGAATTGGTAGGCGGATCAGGCAGTCCACCGGCCACCCCGGCAGCGCAGGAAGTTGGCCAGTAAGTCCCGCCCGTATTCCGTAAGGATGGACTCCGGGTGAAACTGCACCCCTTCGACGGTAAACTCCCGGTGCCTTAAACCCATAATCTCTTCCCCGGCCGTCCAGGCACTAACCTCCAGGCATTCGGGCAGGTGATCTTTCTCCACCAACAGGGAATGATAGCGGGTGGCCACAAAAGGGGAAGGCAATCCGGCAAAAACGGTCCGCCCATCGTGGTGGATGGGTGATGTTTTGCCGTGCATCAGCTGCCCGGCCTGGACCACGCGCCCGCCAAAAGCCCGGCCGATGGCCTGATGGCCCAGGCAAACTCCCAGGATGGGTACTTTGCCGGCCAGGTGCCTGATTACGGCCAGGGAAATTCCTGCCCCATCGGGGTTGCCGGGACCGGGAGAAATGACTATGTGGGTGGGTTCCATAAGCTCGATATCTTCCAGAGTAACCCGGTCATTGCGCCTGACCTCCACGGCTACACCCAGCTGCCCAAAATATTGCACCAGGTTATAGGTAAAGGAGTCATAGTTATCAATCATTAATAGCTTGATTGCTTGATTTGCCATTCCTCACTCATCCCTCCTCTCTGCGGCTAAGGTTTGCAGGAGGGCCCGGGCTTTGTTCATGGTTTCTTCATATTCTTTTTCCGGCACGGAGTCGGCCACAATACCTGCTCCGGCCTGCACGTGGGCGTAGCCCCGGTGAAAAACCACAGTGCGGATGGTGATGGCCGTGTCCAGGTTGCCGTTAAATCCCAGGTAACCCACTGCTCCGGCATAGGGACCCCTTTTATGAGGCTCCAGCTCTTCGATGATTTCCATAGCCCGCACCTTCGGTGCCCCGGAAACCGTACCGGCCGGAAAACAGGCCTTGAAAGCATCGAAGGCCGATTGACCGGGGGCCAGCCTGCCCCGTACCGATGAGACCAGGTGCATGACGTGGGAGTATTTCTCCACGACCATGAACTGGGGCACGGTTACGCTCCCCGGCTCGCATACCCGGCCCAGGTCATTGCGCCCCAGGTCCACCAGCATCACGTGTTCCGCCCGCTCCTTGGGGTCGGCCAGCAATTCTTCTGCCAGCGCTTCATCACGAGCGGGAGTATCTCCCCGGGGGCGTGTGCCCGCTATAGGTCTTGTTTCCACTACCTTATCCTCCACCCGTACCAGCATCTCCGGCGAAGAGCCTGCCATTACCACATCACCCAGGTCAAGGTAATACAGGTATGGTGAGGGATTGATGCGGCGCAGCCGCCGGTAGACCTGGAAGGGATGGCCGTTAAAGGGCACCTGCAGGCGCTGGGAAAGGACCACCTGGAGGATTTCTCCCTGCCGTATGTATGCTTTGGCCTTCTGCACCAGGTTCATAAATTCTTCCCGGGTCAGGTTGGCGCTTATACCGGCGCTTACCCCGGCAGCAGGGGGCTGCATGGCTATTTCTGTCTGACCACCTGGCGGTTCACCGCTCAGGGGAAGGCTCTGCAAGCGGCAAATTTCTTCAATGGTCTTAACTGCCAGCCGGTATGCTGCCTGCGGGTCTGGCCCGGGCAGGGTATTCACCACCACCCTTAAAGTGTGCCGCAGGTGATCCAGGATGAGCAGGGTGCCGGTAAAGAGGAGGATCATGTCGGGCAGGCCCAGGTCATCTCCGGTCCGTTCCGGCAGTCGTTCCAGCCAGCGTACCAGGTCGTAGCCAAAGTAGCCCACGGCGCCGCCGTAAAAGCGGGGGAACCCCGGGAAAGAGGGAGCACGCCAGCAGCGCAGAATCTGCTCCAGTACGGTAAACGGGTTCCCTTCTACCAGAAGGTTTTCCTTTTGGGCTTCTACCAGCCTTACTTCACCGTTTTCGAAGGCTTCGGTTAAAATCCGGCAACAGTTTTCCGAAGGGTGAATTTGTCCCCACCTGCCCCGCTGGCGGTAAACGGCTAAGGGGTCAAAACCAATAAAGGAATAGCGGGCCAGTTTTTCATTACCCTCCACGCTTTCCAGAAGAAAGGAAGGCTTTTTGTTAATAAAACGGGTGAAAAGGGAGATGGGTGTTTCCATGTCTGCCTCCCACCCGGCAGTTACCGGTATCACCCGGTAATGGCAGGCCAGTTTTAAATACTCTTTTTCCGAGGGAAAAATCAAACTGCAACCCCCCTGTTAACAAAACAAAAAGCCGGCGCTCCACTGAGCGCCGGCGGTCCAACCCGTTCCAACCAGATCAAGACTCGCCACGTCTCAACTGCAGCTCCCCTCAACTCTGCTCTACTACACTCGACTCAACCAGCCCGGTATTCTGTTAACGGTACCTTACCACGGAGAAGTGGTTTTGTCAAGAGGTCAATTCAGGGCGTTTTTGAAGGTGTTCATTGGGGTAGTAAATCTGTACGCAGTTGTACGGCCTCACGCAGGTAAACATGCTTGATTTCCCGCTGGGAGCGGGTGGTGTTCACATGGACCAGTACCCTGATGCACCTGGGCAGGCGCCCGGGCACATCAATTTCCCGGGCACATAAAAGGGGTACGTATTTCCATCCCAGCAGTTCCCGGGCTGCCGTAGCCGGAAATTCGGCATTAAGATCGGCAGTAACGGTAAAAAAGGCGCTGGCAATGTCCTCTGGTTGCAATTCGTTTTCGTCCATGATGGCCTGCAAAAGTTCACCCGTAGCCTGGATGATATCCTCAGGCGTATTCCGTTCTACCGTTATTGCTCCCCGGATACCCCGTACATAGATCTTTGCCATCCTACCATCCCCCCGTAATGTTGAATGTGAACCACCCCTGGACAAACCCGGGTGCTTCGTCCTGGGGGGTCTCATATAAAAGCAAGCAATGGCCTCAAACCCAGGGGCAAACCTTTATGAAGAAACCGCCCTGTGCCCCAGTCCAACCGCCACATCGTCCAGGTGTAGAAGTCCCACGCCAAAGAAAACAGCCACACTGATATGATCCTGGTGCCGGGCAATACCTATCTTGCCCCCTACGTTTAAACCAATGGCCTTGGACATGATCTGGGAAAGGGCCTCCCGGGTAGCTCCGGCCACAGCCCCTTCCTCGGCGTGGACTTCCCTGATTACACCTTCCCGCTTGGCAGCTACCACTGCCCGCTCGGTAATCTTATTTACTGAGGAGATAAAATCCCCACCGCAATCCACTGCAGCCGTTTTAAAACCCTCCCGGGCGAAACGGGACTTTAACTCCCGTTCCTGTTCCCTACCCTCACTTAAAGCCATGGTCAGGGCTACCCGGGCCACCTGCCTGCTTCCCGGCAGGGCCATCCCGCTCACCTCCATTCGGGCCGTGAACCCCCCGTTGGTACAAACATTATAGGATAACCGCAACAGAAAAACAATAGGGGCCGACTTCCGCTAATTCCGGCAGGAGCTTCACCTTACGTTATACTTGCGCTCCAAATGCTGGCGGTATTTTTTGAACTCCTCGAAAACGCGAAACATCAATCTTTCCACCTCATGTTTGTTTAAAGATAGGGCAGGAGGGGCGATAATTTCGATTTTGCGAAAATCATCGCGGGCAACGAAGCGAACCAGATCCTCAAGGGTATCGGCGGTTAACTGTAAAACCACCGGGGCATAAGCAACCTCCTGGTTGTTTACATCGTCGTAGACGGTATAAATGTCCAAACTTAAATCCACGTCTTCAATATGTATGCCCTGTATGGGTACGTAGCGCAGTAAGGCCAGCTGTTGCTCCCGGGCTTCTTCAGCAGCCTTATCGGTGGATTTGCCGCCAAAAAAAAGACGGCCAGGTCGACCTACTCCTTTAAAGTCCAACCTTACTTTAGCTTTGATCTCTCTGGCGAGGTTTTCCCCGGGCCCAAATCCAGCCAAAACTTCACCCCCCAGCAAAATAATACGCATTTCCTGTTATTTCGCTGGGGACCGGGAAATTCCTTCCTGGTGATAAAGCCCGTTAAGACATTGTCGCATAATTACCCTGGGAGCGGTCATTTCCCGCCGCTCCGGTGAATATCTATTTCCCCAATCCTGCTGCCTGTCGTAACTGCCTGACTTCCTCTGGGGTTAAAAAGCGATACCGGCCGGGTTTGAGTCCTTTTGTGGTGAGGGGACCGATGCGAATTCTTTTCAGTTGAAGTACAGGATGACCGATATGCGCGCACATCCTCCGCACCTGGCGTTTGCGCCCCTCGTGGATGGTGATTTCCAAAAGGGCATTGCCTTTTTTCTCCCCTACCAGGCGTACTTTAGCCGGAGCTGTCGGACCATCTTCCAGCACAAGACCGCCGGCCATCCGGGCAAGTTTGTCATTGTCGGGCAGACCTTTTACGAGCACCCGGTAGGTTTTGGGTACCCGGTGCCGGGGATGGGTAAGGGCAAAGGCCAGCTCCCCGTCATTGGTGAGCAGAAGGAGGCCCTCGCTGTCATAGTCAAGCCGGCCCACGGGATATACCCGCAGGTGAACCCCCCGAAGCAGGTCCATCACCTTGGGCCTCCCCTGTGGGTCCGCCACGGTGGTAATATACCCCCGGGGCTTATACAGTAAAATATATACTTTTTTTTCTTGCTGGCGGGGCAAAAGACGGCCGGCCACTTCGATGGTATCCTTTTGGGGATCTACCCGGGTTCCCAGCCGGGTCACCACCTGTCCGTTGACCTTAACCAGACCGGCAGTGATCAGTTCCTCGCAGTGCCGCCGGGAGGCCACCCCCGCCCGGGCCATCACTTTCTGCAGGCGCTCCATGGGCATCACCCCAGGAGCATTTTACCACAAAAGGGGCTGCAAGATTCAGTGGTGAAAACCATCCGTGAAAGAACCAGAGCCGGCCCGAAGCAAGCCGGGGTGTGCAACTTACGCGAAAGCCAGGGGGTGAGCGGGGACCAGCGCTCAGCCTGAACCGTATGTTTTTAGCGAAACAGCTGGTTAACGATGAACACCGAAGCTACCAGGCTGGTGAGATCAGCAACCAGACCGGAGATAACGGCATAACGGTAGCGGGTTATCCCCACGGAACCAAAATAGAGGGTCAGCACATAAAAGGTGGTGTCGGTGCTGCCCTGCATGGTGGAAACCAGCTGGCCGATAAAGCTGTCCGGGCCGTGGGTGGCAATGAGATCCGTGGCGATTCCCAGGGCGGCGCTGCCTGACAGCGGGCGCATGATGGCGTGGGGCAGCACCTCAGCCGGAAAACCGATCAGGTTCAGAACCGGCGACAGGGTCTGGACCATCAGCTCCATGGCCCCGGAAGCCCTGAAAATGCTGATGGCCACCAGCATGGCCACCAGGTAGGGGATGGTCTTAATGGCCGTGGTAAAACCTTGCGCCGCCCCTTCCACGAAGATTTCAAAAACGGAAACACCCCTTAACATGGCAATCAGGGGTACCAGAAGCAAAGTCAGCGGGATTGCCCAGCGGGAGATTTCAGTAATTATTTCGTACAAAGTACCCACCACCGTTTATAAACAGATTATGTCCTCACCATTTCAAGAGCTTCTTCACGAACACAGGATTGCCGCGTAGTTCCTGCTTAATTTACAAATAAAGGCTCCGTTATCCCTCTTCGCTTTAGTTCTATGAAAGAAGTGGACAAGATAGAACTGCCTTAGAAAGCCAACCTGCTGACAACCCTTGCGGAAGTAAGCCGGCAGCATAAATTAATTGTGTAAAGTTTGCTCCAGCCATATTTAAAACAGGGGATAAATCACTTTGTACCAGTCCGTTCTGGTAGAGGGTGGCAAAGTCAGCCAGCTTTACTTATGACGCATAGAAGGTTTTTCGACATTAGCGTCCGGAGGGCAAGGTAGAGTTTTCGATTGCCGCCCTTATTTCTGCCGCATCCTGCCGGTGCGCTTGAGTATTAACCCGGGCTGTTACCCTGGTTAAATCAACCTGGCTGCTTTCCTTTAGCTTATATTTTAGCTTTAAGGCAATAATCCGCCGCAAGGATTCTTTTAAGCGCTGCTCGTCTATTTCCCCTCTTCGTACGGCGGCCAAAAGAGCGTCATAAGCTTCCTTTTGTTTTTCCGGGGTGTGGCAGATCAGGAGCAGATCGGCCCCTGCCTTTACCGCCCGGACAGCCAGTTGGCCGGTGGAATTTTCCTTGTTTACGGCCCCCATTTCCAAATCATCGGTGATGATTAAACCCTGGTAGCCCAGCATTTCTCTTAAAATTACCGTCTGGATGAAAAAAGATAAGGAAGCCGGGTTCTGGGCATCCAGGGCCGGATAGCAGGCATGGCTGACCATAATCATTTCCACGTTTTCTTTGATGGCCTGGCGAAAGGGAAGCCAGTCATTCTGGTAGAGGGTGGCAAAGTCAGCTTTTATTTCGGCCGGTTTTTCGTGAGGATCGACAAGGACCCGCCCCAGGCCGGGAAAGTGCTTGACGCAGGGAATTACCCCTCCTTTTTTTGCCCCGGCAACGGCGGCAGCCCCCAGTAAAGCCACCTGTTGCGGGTCGTTGCCGTAAGAGCGACGGGCCATGAGGCTTTTTTCAGAAGCCACGTCAATCACCGGGGCCAGGTTTACGTTTATGCCGGTGGCTTTTAGCTCTTCTGCTACATCCCGGGCGGCCAGTTCTGCTGCCCGGGGGGAAGCCAGCCTGCCCAGCTCAAAAGGAGCAGGAAAAGCTGTAAGTCCTGTTTTAAAGCGGTTTACCTCCCCGCCCTCCTGGTCAACGGCAATAAACAGGGGAGGATCACCGTTAGCCTGTGCCATGTTTTGCAGCTGGTTGGTGAGCCTGGCTACCTGAAGAGGATTTTCTATGTTGCGGGTAAAAAGAATAACTCCCCCGATATGTCTTAGGTTAATCATCCGGCTGATGTAATAATCCGGCTCTTTCCCGTTAAAACCAACCACTAAGAGCTGCCCCACCATTTCCTCCGGCTCCAGGGAGTTAATTATTTCTTCTACTTCTTTCATCAAGAGCGGATTTTCTTTGCCGCCGAAACTACTGTTTTCCTTAAGCACGTTTGGGGCGGGAGGATGCTGCAGGATGGAAGCTTCTTTAACATAAACCAAATTGGCCAGCGCCTTATCTTTAATATCTTCTTTAGAGTAAACCAGGGCTGTCAGAAGGAGAATAATGACAGCCAGAAAGATTAACTTATTCGTAATACTCGGCAACTTTTTTAATCTGCGGCTCATCTAACTTCCACTCCCCCCACTCCTTTACCAGTTGCCATTTTCCGGCCCATTCCCTGATTAAAATTTTCCCTTCCCCGGTATTGTCTTTTGAGGTCAGGTTAATTTCTGCCGTGGCCTGGGAAGGAGAAAGATAAGTAACCTTTACCCTGTCCACGGTATCGGAAATAGTATGGGGAAAGCCTTTAACCCAGTTTTCTAAAGGCACTTTGCTCTGGTATCTTGTGGAAAAGTAGCTGTAAGCCAAAGCAAGATTGTCGGGAATGTTTTCGTAATGGCCGTAGATAGCCATTTCTATCTTCTTTATTTCCCCGGCGAGATCAGCCACTCCACCCGCAACCCGTTCCACTTCCACCTTCGCCGCAGTGATGACCACCGGGTCGGAGTTGCTTTTGTTGCCGCAGTTGTCGTAGGCAAATGCTTGAAAGGTATACTCCCCCTCCTCTTTTGTTGACCATTTATAAACAAAAGGTTCACCCTTTTCAAACTGCTTAACCAGAGCGCCGTTTAAAAACAACTCTACCTTTTTCAACCTGCGGTTGTCGCTGGCAGCAATCTCAATGCTTTCCCGGGCTGATTTTCCCGGCAGGAGAACAACTTGTTTGTCGCCGGCCGGGGAGGTAATCATGACCTGGGGAGGTCTGGCATCAAGGAAATAACCCTGGAAATACCCCCAGGCAAAACCCCCGCCTGCAAGCAGGATGATGACTATGAGGGCGGGGATAATCCACGAAGCCCTGCGGCCTTGTAAAACCGCAGGGTGGGCAGGCAAAGGTGGCTCTTGAAAAGAGACGACTTTTTGAGATCTGCCTGATTTTTCAGTCTCCGCCTCCGGCAGGATTTTTTGCCCGCAGCGGCCGCAAAATTTCTGGCCGGGCCTGGTTAAGGGAGCCTGGCAGTGCGGACAATACCCAAAGGCTTTTCCTATCCTGGCTGCGTCCCCGGTTTTCTTTTCTTCTGCTGGTAGCTTTGCTTCGGTAGCCTCTTCTGGAAGAAGTGCTCCTCCGCACCGCGGGCAAAATCTGGCCCCTTCCCTGGTAATTTCAAAACTGCAGTGGGGACATTTATTCACCTCTTGATACCTCTCTTCAGGAGACGGTTAACTCCGCTTCCGGCCGCAGTTCTGGCAAAAACGGTCGCCGAAAGAAAACTCATGACCGCAATCCGGGCAGAAACTCTCTTCTTTGCCGGCGGCAATCTCTTTTAACGGCTCAACCGGCGGGGTAAACGTCTGGGAAGCAGCTTTTCCTGGTGCTCCCGCCAGGGTTGGATAAGCCGGACCGGAAACCAGGCCAGGAGTTAGGGCAAGGCGCCTTTCGTACTCTTTCAATTCAATAATCCTTCTGGTCATCCGGGGGTGGGTGGCGTAGAGCTCGTAAATGAAACCCATAACCGGAGGCACAAATTTTTCCTGGGCGGTAAAGGCTTCCGGGTCAACTGCAGCAGCCAGCGCTTCGCTCCCCAGGGTCAGGGCGAGAAGGGCCCTTCCCGCGGCTTCGCTGTTCCCGGCCAGGATCATACCTGCCCGGTCGGCGCTGAGCTCGCAGGCCCGGCTATAAGCGGCCCCCAGGAAGGGAATTAATCTGGACGGAAGTAACAAAAAGTTCTTCCAAATACTCACGTGGCCTAAGGCATGGTGGGCCAGTTCGTGGCCGATGATCATTTTAAGTTCTTCGTAAGCGCTTCTTCTTAATATTAAATCAACTAACTCGCCGTAAAGTAAGACGTATCTCCCGGACAAAAACCTTATGGCCAGCGCATTTAAAGCTCCCTGGCCGCTTAAAACAAAAACGTCGGGAACTTCAGTTAAATTGAGTTCCCTGGCAATTTCTTCTACTATTTCAGCCACTTTGGGGAACTGCTCTTTGCTTACCCTGACGGCATTGCCGAAAACCTGCGCCTTAAAATACTGTCCTGTGAGCCAGTAAACAAAGGTCAAAATAATTAAGTAAAAAATCGTACCAAATAGCATAACACCGAATGACGAGATTACACCTATAAGCCACCAAATAACAAGGCCAAGCCAGACAACTCCCCCTACTATGCTGCCGATGGTCAGATACAGCGTTTCTTTTTCGTGCCGCAAGGCAGAAAGATTTAACATGGTTTTTCTCTCCTTTGCAAAAAGGATTGGCCTGCATGTTAATTTCCTTGGGGAAGTAAGGTCATATGTAAAAGAGTTCCGGCAACCACCAGGCTAGCACCTCCGTTTTTTGCGAGTACTTTCGGCAAAAAATAGGATTTTCCTTCCTTTGCTGATAATTTTGGAAACAAAAAACCGGGCATTCAACCATACCCGGCTAAAAATTTTCGTGCTATTATCGGGATTGTCCAGCGGAAAATTTCGTTAATCGGCCCACATACGGCAAGATCACCCCTGGCGGCCATGGAAAATGCGCAGCATCCGGTCTACAATTACGGCCACGGTCATTCCGCAGGCGGTGGCAAAGATGGTTGTCCCCACAATGGCTGTAGGATCGGTAGAACCGTACATCACCCGGATACCGATGATGGTGGTAGGAATAAGGGTGATGCAGGAGGTATTCAAGGCCAGAAAGGTACACATGGCCGTGGTGGCCGCTTTGGGGTCGTCCCGGTTTAACTTTTGCAACTCCTGCATGGCAATCAAACCCATGGGGGTCGCGGCATTGCCGAGCCCCAGAATGTTGGCACTCAGGTTCATAATGATGGCCCCCATGGCCGGATGGTTGGCCGGAACATCGGGAAAAAGGAACCGGGTAATGGGCCTGACCAGACGGGCCAGGGCGCGCACCAGCCCGGCAGCCTCGGCCAGCTTCATAATGCCCAGCCAGAAGGTGATAATGGCAATAAGATTTAAAGAGGTTTTGACCGCTTTATCCGCCCCTTCCAGGGCCGCTTTGGTCACCACCTCTACCTGTCCGTTGGCTCCGGCCACCAGAATGCCAAAGACAATCATTCCCAGCCAGACATAATTGACCACCCTCTACCACCCCCCAAAAGACCAGAGGTCTTTTATATTTTCAGTTTTATGAGGGAAAACAGAGAAATAGAACCGGCCAGGTTAATGTTTCCTCTAATGGATATTGCTATTTTAAGAGCCTTTGCCTGTAAATATCAAGCAAGCCCAACCGGGCTACCCGCTCCCGGATGGCCTGCACATCAGTGGTATACAATCCCCGCTCCTGCATGCGCTGAAAATAAACCGAACCCGAGAAGGTATATTTTTTCTTTAACCCTCCGGGTGTTTTCATTTCCCGGTGCATGCAGGCAATGATATCTCCAGTGGCCAGATCTTCCGGCAGAACAAGCGGTTCTTTGCCCGCCAGATAGCTGACTGCATTGTATCCGGCCAGGAAACCGGTGGCAATAGCTTCGGTATGCCCGACCAGCAGCCCGGTTTTTTCCCCCGCACAGAAAAGATTTTCCACACCTTCCACCTGCAGGGCGTCATTACAGGGGGCAATGGCCATAAAGCGGATGGAGTTACCCTTACCTCCGGAATAAGGGTCGGCGTAACGGACCTGCTGGAAACCCTCCAGGGTACGCAGCACTTCCAGGGGGAAATAGGGTGTCATCAGCTTGGCGTGACCGGTATCCAGCAACACCAGGTTGTGGGCAAACTCTTCCAGGTTATACTGCTGGCAGGCCTTTTTGTCGAGCAATTCGCGCTTCTGAAGGTGTGCGGGCAGGGGCAGCACTACCTTGCCCTCCCTTTCCAGCCGTTCCACCAGCCAGGGAGCCAGGGATTTTTTGTCCAGTTTACAGGAGCCGCTCATGGCCTCAAAATGAGGGAAGCCGTCACCGGCCTTAATTTCTTCAATCCCCGCTTTCGCCGTCAGGCTTACCCGGGGTCCAAAGGCAGGGCAGCGCAGAACACACATGGCACATCCGGAACCGTACCGGGAGCAATTTTTGATCGGGCCGGCTGTGCCGGTGGCATCAATAAACACATCCCCGGGGATATTGTTCCCCTGGGCCGTGTAGACCTCAGTAATTATGTGTCCCTTTTTAAAAACCCCCACCACTCTTTTCTGCAACCGCACATCAATACCCATGTCCAAAAGCGCCCGGCGTATCACCGGTTCAATTCTGGTCACATCGTAAAGGGTTGCGTGGCGGTGTCCGGGAAAATCCAGCCAGCGGTGCCTGACCACTCCCTCAATATGCCGCAGGAAGTCGCCGGCTCCCATGGCCCATACTTCCTCCAGGGCAGTAAACCGTCCGTTGTTGCGCATAATCCCACCCACCAGGCCGGTGCCCAGGAGCATATCGGTCTTTTCCAGCAAAGTGACCCGCGCACCGGCCTGGGCCGCGGCAAAGGCTGCCGCACAACCCGCCCACCCGCCGCCGACGACGATAACCATTTCCCGCACCTCCTTATCTTCCTGGTTTTTGCCAGTATATTCCGAAGAGCGGCAAATGGTCATTGCTCAGGGGCTATTCTTTAATCTTCAGCAGTTCTTGTGTGCCGCTGGTTTCGCGCAGCACTCACTAAAAAAAGCTTTTACCAGATTAACCTGCGGTTCCTGTTTGGTTATAGCAGGCTTCAAAGAGAGACCATTGCCAGTGAGTGCTGCTGCCGGCGTTGCTGCATCGCTCTCCCGGGGAACGCCGTGCCTTTGCTGGCTGACTGTGCCGCCTGATGCCGGTTACTTCATTCACATCGGCGGAATGGTCGCTCCAGGAGGTGGCGGTGGCGGCGACATCATAGCCTGCTGGCGGTTATCCCGTTTGAACAGGGATTGTATCTGGGAAACCAGCTGGGGGGCCAGGTCAATCAGGCGGTCAATTACGGCATTGCCGTCCACGGGCAGAAGGCGGACCTGTCCGTTCCCCACGACCAGAAATCCCACCGGCTGTACCGACACCCCTGCTCCACTGCCCCCACCAAAGAACGGGAGTTGCTCTCCGTCCTGGCCCTGCCGGCCCTGGGCTTCCAGTTCCCCGCCACCGGCACCAAAGCCACAGGCAACCCTGGAGACGGGTATGATTACCGTTCCATCGGCCGTCTCCACGGGATCTCCAACAACAACGTTAACATTGACCATTTCCTTAATACTTTCCATGGCTGTTTTCATTAAACCTTCAATTGGATGCTCCGGCACCGTATTTCACCCCTTGAGGAGTCTATTCAAAGGCAAGGCCTTCCACAAAGCATCACGGATAAAGACCAAAGCTATTTTGATTGCGGTAACCATAATATGGCCAATCCGGATGGTAAATATGCAGTGAATCAAAAGGCCGAAGGATGGACCGGTAAAGTGGGGTACAACGGCCACTTCGGGCAAAGTAGAGGTTTTACTAATCAGCCGGTAAAGTATACTCAGAACCATCCCTTTAAGGGACCACAGCCCTCCCACGGCCATGCCGGTATAGGCCGCGTCGGGCAGGCCAACGAGAGTGCGCCACTCGAGCCGGCGGAGTTCTGTGCGGTGCAGAAGAAATTCCAGGGCAGGCCAGAACCTTTTCCCCAAACGGAAATAAGTAATTAGCCGGAGATACGTTCTTACGGGACCGCCGGGAGGGCTTCTTTTTTCTTTTTCCGGAGCAGGATCCTGAGTTCCCTTCATTCCTGCTCTCAGCCTGAGCACAGGTATTGGGCGACGGCCAGGCGAAAGAAAATGATATTTAACACCAAACCAGGTACTAATTACCAGTGACAGGTGATTATCCTGTCCCCGGTGGCGGTAGTACACTTCCAGATTTAGGGGCATCAAAACCAGAACACATAATATGAAAAGCAGGATTAAGGCCAGTAACCACAACCACACACCAAACACCACCAGTCATATTTTTCCGCCGGCTCTTAAGTGTATGCAAAATAAAATGGCCAGGAAATTATATCTTAACTTCCCGGCCATCATGGGGCTTCAGGTCCTGGTGATCATTTGAGAATTACCGGTACCCGCGCCAGGCTTTGCTCCTTACCCCCGGTGAAGGCCACTATTTCCACAAAGCCTTCCTTTGGCGAGGCTGGGGGACCGTAACTGAGGGAAGTTTCGAAATCGGTGAAGGTATCCCGGCCAACAGTGATGGTTTTTTCAGCCAGTATCCGGCCGCCTTCTTCAACCAGACGAACCTGCACCTCCCGGGCAGGGTGTCTGGCCCGGCCCACCACCTTTACCGGGCTGGTGGTTTCCCGGCCCGGGGCGGGTTCGTCTATTCTTGCTTCTCCCCCTTCCTGTGGGGTCGTTTCCGGAGCCCCTGCCGGGGCACGTTTTGCGGCTGCATGCGGCCCGGCGGGCGGCATCGGGGCAGGGCCGGGACCCTTCTCCCGGTTAAATTCAAAAGCCACACCGCTGACCGGGCGGTCCAACCGGCCCACCCGCACAACGGTGAAAACGGGAGCGGTAGGGGCAGTTTCCCCGGGAGCCAGTCTGGCGTATCTGACCTGCACATCCAGCCAGCTGAAATCGGCCCTGGGATTGCGCTGGCGTATTTCGGTGATTTCCGCCCTGTATTCCCTGCTACGGGGACTCATGCTTAATAACAGGTAGAGGTCATTTCCCGCCCGTACCCAGGTGCTGGCATCGGTGTTTTCCAGGGCTTTGGCCACATCCTTAACCGCATCCGGCGCCCTGGCCAGATCCACCCGCTCAAAGGAAACCCGGGTAGTTTCGGGAATAACCACAGTCCGGGGTTGTTCCGGCGGGGCCGGTTTTCTGGCTACGGCGCAACCGGCCATGCCCCAAACCAAAAGCAGAGAGACAATAAGCAAAAGTGATCTGCGCAAATTAAATTCCCCCTTTCGGCAACATTGTTTACCGGAAAGGGGGAAATCATGCATCTAAATCTGCATGGCCTCCCGCACCATGACCATGGTTTGGGCAGCTTCTGCCCGGGCCCGGCGGGCGCCTTCGGCCAGTACCTCTTCTACATAGCCGGGTCGGCCGGCAATCTGGCGCCGCCGTTCCCGCAAAGGAGACAGTACCGCATCCAGGGACCCGGCCAGCAATTTCTTGCAGGCTACACAGCCCACCCGGCCGGCCCGGCAGTCTTCCTCAATTTCAGCCAGCCGGTCTCCGGTAAAAATGCCGTGGTACTTGTGCACCACACATACCTCGGGATGGCCGGGATCGGTTTTGCGGATGCGAGCCGGGTCGGTAATCATGGCGTTTACCCGCCCCCTGATTTCATCCAGCCCGGCCATCAAGCCTATATCATTGGCGTAGCTTTTGCTCATCTTGCGGCCGTCCACGCCGGGAAGAACGGCCACACGGGACAGCCTGGCCTGTGGTTCCGGGAAAATGGGACGGTAAAGGTGGTTAAACCGCCGGGCCAGTTCCCGGCACAGTTCCAGGTGGGGAAGCTGGTCCTCGCCCACGGGCACGGCATCGGCCCGGTAAAGCAAAATATCCGCAGCCTGCAACACCGGGTAACCCAGGAAACCGTAGGTCATAATATCCCTGCCCTCTTGTTTAAACTGCTGCACCTGATCCTTGTATGTGGGCACCCTTTCCAGCCAGCCCAGGGGAATAATCATGGAAAAGAGCAGGTGTAACTCTGCCGTTTCGGGTACATCCGACTGGACGAAGATCACGCTTTTCTCCGGGTCCAGACCTACGGCCAGCCAGTCGGCGACCATTTCCCGGACATTGTCTTTGATTCCGGCGGTATGTTCAAAAGCCGTAGTCAGTGCGTGCCAGTCGGCGGCAAAAAAGAAGCACTGGTTGTCCTTTTGCAGTTCAATCCAGTTCTCCAGCACGCTCAGGTGGCCGATGTGCAACCGGCCTGTGGGACGCATGCCGCTTAGAATTCTTTGCGCAGACATTGGTGTGGTATCTCCCTTCCCATCTTGCTTTGCATTAAGAAACCAGGAAAGCAACCGCTTTCGCCAGACCAATGAGGGCATGGTACAGGGGAACAATAATCCACCTGAGCACCTTCCCGATAATACCGGTAAACAATAACAGCAAAAGGATGATGGTGCCATAATTTTCCAGCGTATAAAGCCACTGCTGCCGGCCAGGCAGGAGCCCGGCCAGTATTTTCGAACCGTCCAGCGGGGGGATCGGTAGAAGGTTAAAAACCGCCAGGATGACATTGATGTATATAATTTTTAAAACAATGTCCTGGCCATAGGGCAGCTTCCACGCCCCCAGGCCCAGGGCCACCGCCCCCGCAACTGCCAGCAACATATTGGCGGCCGGCCCGGCCAGGGAGACCAGCATTATGCCCTGCCGCATATCGCCGCGGAAATTATAGGGGTTGACGGGTACCGGCTTCGCCCAGCCAAAACCAACGGCAAAGAGCATGATCAAACCGATAACATCCACGTGGGCCAGGGGGTTCAAGGTCAGCCGGCCCTGGTAGCGGGCCGTGGCATCCCCCAGGCGATCGGCCACCCAGCCGTGGGCCAGCTCGTGGAAAGTAAGCCCTAAAACAACGGCCGGCAGCATGATGCCCATTTCGTATAAACTGGGCAGGTTAAACATGGGAATCCTCTCCCCCGTGACAGCGCAGAAATTCCTGTACAAACGCCTTTTCCTCGTCGCTGTTTTGCACCAGGCCGTCCAGCCGGGCCTGCCAGACCGCATCCAGGGCTTTGCGGAAAATGGGACCGGGCCGGTAGCCCAGACTTTTGATGTATGTTCCGTCTACGGTGGGTTTACTATCCCGCAGGAGTAAAAGCAGCTGCCGGAAACGCTCCCTTAACCACTCCTCATCCAGAAGGGTAAGGATGAGGGGGTGGGCCTCCCGGGGCAAAACCAGAAGAGCCCGGGCCAGCTCACTCATCCGCACCGGATCACGGTAGCATAGCTGTGATAAAACGGAACGCCATTTGGTCAGGGTAACCAGCACTTTTTCCGTCTGGCGTTTGTTCAGATGGTAGCGCTGGCATAAATTCCGGGCGGTTTCAGGATCAGTCCAGTGCAGGGCAGCAATAAAATAACAAAGCCACCGTTCATTGTCCGGGGTGAAACCCCATTCTTCCAGCAGTGCCAGGGCTTCCCCCAGATCATGCAGCACCGGCTGTACTTCCCAGTAAGTCACCCCGGGAAAAGCAAAGGACCACATGCCCAGCTGATGCAGGCGGGCCAGCATTCTTCCGGCCTTTTCTTCCGTAAGGATGTGCTTTAATTCTTCCCATAAACGTTCGGGAGAAACGCGGACGAGAACCTCCCGGCGCACAGCCTCATGTACCAGCTTCAAGGTCTGGGGTTCAATTTTGAACCCGTACCGCTGTTCAAAGCGCACAGCCCGCAAAAGCCGGGTGGGGTCTTCAATAAAACTCAAGTTATATAATACCCGGATCAGCCCCTGCTGTAAATCCTGGCGGCCACCAAAATAATCGATCAGGTTACCGAAATGTTCCCCGTTTAAATCCACGGCCATGGCGTTGATGGTAAAGTCCCGGCGGTAAAGGTCATGGCGCAGGCAGGAACTTTCTACCCGGGGCAGGGCGGCCGGATACTCATAGAATTCCACCCGGGCCGTGGCCACATCTACCTTAAAGCCATCGGGGAAGAGCACTTCCGCTGTGCCAAATTTGTGGTGGGCACGAACCTGGGCACCGTAGGCCCCGGCCAGGGCTTCTGC
Organism: Desulfovirgula sp.; assembly: GCA_020725525.1. Lineage (GTDB taxonomy): Bacteria > Bacillota > Desulfotomaculia > Desulfotomaculales > Desulfovirgulaceae > Desulfofundulus. The sequence continues at coordinate 21,633 of DYEX01000134.1, read as the reverse complement.
CAGGCTTATGCCATCCCCTTCCACTACCAGGTCTATATCCAGGTTGCTCGCTTTAAGTAAAATATCCCGTACCACCCCACCGGCAGCAAAAACCCGGTAGCCGAGACCGGCAGCGATTTCGCCGGCCCGGCGCATAATTCCCCACTCCCTTGAACTCAGAACCTGGTGCATGAGCTCGGAAATATTTCCCCCGCCAGCAGTTACGTGACCGGAGTAAATGGCCCGGTACCGGGAAGGAAAATCGCCGTGCATGGTACGTAAGACATCGGTTCTGGAAACAATGCCCACCAGGCGGCCGTCTGACACCACGGGTACGCGCCCGATATCGTGTTCAATCATCAGCTGCTGCACTTCAGCCACGGGAACATCGGGAGTGACCCAGACCACATTCTGGCTCATGAAGCCCTTTACCGGGGCATGCCCCAAACCGTGCAGGTTGGCCTTTTCCACATCCCGGCGGGAAATCACTCCCACCAGACGGTCCTTTTGCACTACGGGCAAACCGGTATGCCCGTAGCGCATCATAATGCGGCTGGCTTCTTTGATGGTTGTTTCAGGGGTAACGGTTTTTACCGGGCTGGACATAATCCCCGCCGCCGTCAGGGGAGGACGTACTTTCTGCTGGATGATTTTCATCAGTTTCTCAGCCACCAGGCTCAAGGGAGCCCCCTTAACGGTGGCCGAGGCTGCCGCCGGGTGGCCGCCTCCCCCGAAGGGAGAAAGGATTTCGGCCACATCCACCTGAGCCACGTTGCTGCGCCCGACAATGTATACCCGGTCCTCCATTTCGACCACGGTAAACACCGCATCCAGCCGTTCGATCTCCGAAATGGTGTGGGTGAGCAGGGCCAGGCCGACCACAAATTCTTCTACGGAAGCGGTGGCCAAAAGGATCTTCACTCCGTTTACCTGATGACGGCGGGCAGAAAGCAGTAAAGATTTGAGCAGGGACTTTTGTTCCTCGGTCAGGGGCCGGCCGAGAAACTCCGCCACCACTCCCAGGTTGGCCCCCTTTTCCAGAAGAAAGGCCACCGCCGCCACATCCCGGGGAGTGGTACTGGTAAACACTAAAGAACCGGTATCCCCGTAAATACCCAGGGCCAGAATAGTGGCTTCCAGGGGGTTTAAGGGTATATCCTGTTCCCTGATTTTTTCCACCAGCAGGGTTACGGTGGCCCCCACCGTCTCCACCACTTCCACAGTGCCCCGCACATCCCCTTCGGCCCAGGGATGATGATCGTAGATATGTATTTCCACCCCGGGACGGCTGAGCACTTCCGCCAGTTTACCCAGCCTTCTGGGGTTTTTGGTGTCCACCAGCACCACCCGCCGCACCTTTTCCAGCTGGATATCCCGTAAGCTGGACACGGCCAGGGCGTCTTTGTGCAAGGCCATAAATTCCTCTACATTCCGGGAAAGCTTACCTGGAAAGACCATCACCGCTTCGGGATAGAGCTTTTGGGCAGCCACCATGGCGGCCAGGGCATCCAGATCCGTATTGGTGTGGGTGGTAATAATATCCATGGACAGCTCCTCTCTCCTAGACCTCGTGGTACACTATCCTGGTACACTATCTTTTGATTATATCATATCTTCCTTCTTCGTAACCAAAAATGCTCCTTCGCAGCTCCGCTTTGCGACAGTACAAAAAAGCACCCCTTCTTTAGGGGTGCTGACGGACGAAAGGTTTAGCGTGCCGAAGCCACATTTAACCGCCGGCTCTTGCGCAACCTTTCCGGGATCACGTCATTGCGCAAAAGATCGGCATAGGTCTCCCGCTCCACAATGATATCGGCACAGCCGTCCCTGACCAGCACCATGGCCGGCCGGGGCAGGCGGTTATAATTCATGGACATGGAGTAGTTATAGGCACCGGTACAGCTGACGGCCAGAATATCCCCGGGTTGAACCCTGGGCAGGGCAATATCCCAGATCAGCATATCCCCGGATTCACAGCACTTACCGGCAATGGAGACCACTTCTTCCGCCGGTGCGGCGGCCTTGTTGGCCAGGCAGGCCTCATAGCGGGACTGGTAAAGGGCCGGGCGGGGGTTGTCACCCATACCGCCGTCTACGGCGACATACTTACGCACCCCGGGGATGTCTTTTACCGCTCCGACGGTGTAGAGGGTGGTGCCCGCCGGACCGCTGATGGAACGCCCGGGTTCCACAATAACCCTGGGCACGGGTAACCCGTGCGCCCGGGCTTTTTCCTGCACGGCCCGCATGATTACATCGGCATATGCGGCCACCGGGGGAGGCTGATCCCCTTCGGCGTAGTAAATGCCAAGACCGCCCCCCAGATCCAGTTCGGACGGTGCCCAGCCGGTTTCTCCGGCCACCTGCGCGGCAAAATCCATCATTACCCCGGCTGCGTGGGCGTAAGAATCCAGCTCAAAAATCTGCGAACCGATGTGACAGTGCAAACCGTAAAGGATAATGTGATTCATTTCCAGGGCCCGTTTTACCCCGGCCAGGGCCTGACCGTTTTCAATAACCAGGCCGAATTTGCTGTCAATCTGACCGGTTTTAATGTACTCATGGGTGTGGGCCTCAATCCCGGGGGTTAAACGCAAGATTACTCCTGCTCTGGTGTGCATTTCCCCGGCCAGCTGGTTGAGCATTTCCAGTTCGTAGAGATTGTCAACCATGAACCGGCCCACCCGGGCCTCCAGGGCCAGGCGCAGTTCTTCCCTGGATTTATTGTTCCCGTGGAAATAAACCCGGGACATGGGGAATTTGGCCTGCAGAGCAGTATACAGTTCGCCGCCGGAAACCACATCCATGCCCAGACCTTCTTCCTCCACCAGGCGGCAGATGGCCAGGGTGAGCAAAGTCTTGGCCGCGTAGATGACCTCGGCACCGTATTTTCCGGTAAAGGCCTGGTAGTACTCCCGGCAGTTCTGGCGGAAAAGCTCTTCATCCACCACATAAAGGGGGGTACCAAAAGTAGAAGCCAGGTCTACAGCGTCGCAGCCACCAATTTCCAGATGGCCCCGGCTGTTAATCGTCATGGTGCCGTGTAGTTTCATGTTCAAACCTCCCACGGTTATATAATACGCCCGGAAAAAAATCTTTGGTGCCGGCAACATAAAATGAGACGGCTTTCCCGGGTGAGGGGCCGTCATTAAGCACAAACGAAAATACGCCCTCTCCCCCTGGTGAGATAGCGCTCCACCCGGCAGCAGGGCAACCACCGGGTGACAGTCCGGCACCTTTTCGATGACGGCCCAGCCCAGCCGTTCCGGGCAACGGCTGAACTTCGGCGGGCAACCCTTTCCCCCGGTTTCTCCGGAACCCGGTTCCTCCACCAGGGTACTCTTGCTGTCCGCAACCTCTACCTCACCTCCAAAGGGAGATGAGGCATAATGTATACAATTTGTCCCATTTTAACATGGGTGTTGAGTACTGTCAATAAGTTTTCCCGTTTTTCAACGCCGCGCCTCTGCAGCTAACAGGCGTTTACTCAGTATGTTACTGTACTGTTACCCCAAATCTACCCTGGGTAGCCGGGCCAGGGACCGGGCCAGCACTTCTTCCGGCAGGGGGTAGTCCTCCAGCTTGCCTGCCAGATAGGCATCATAGGAGGGCAGATCCAGGAAACCATGACCGCTTAAATTGAACAGAATGGTTCTCGCCTCTCCGGCTTCCCTGGCTGCCAGAGCCTCTTCAATGGCGCAGGCAATGGCATGGGCCGATTCGGGAGCGGGTACGATACCCTCGGAACGGGCAAACATAACGGCACTTTGAAAAACGACAGTTTGATCCACGGCTCGGGCCTCGACAATGCCGTCATGGACCAGCTGGCTTACCAGGGGAGAATCCCCGTGGTAGCGCAGGCCCCCGGCATGAATACCGGGAGGGATGAACTCCGCCCCCAGGGTATACATGGGTAGAAGGGGTGTTAACCCGGCCACATCACCGTAATCGTAAGCAAATTTGCCGCGGGTCAGGGTGGGACAGGCACTGGGTTCTACAGCCACCAGGCGCACCTTTGCTTCCCGCACCAATTTATCATGGGCAAAGGGGAAAGCCAGCCCGCCGAAGTTACTCCCGCCGCCGCAACAGGCAATGACCACATCGGGATAGTACCCGGCTTTGGCCATTTGTTCCCTGGCTTCCAGCCCGATCACCGTTTGATGCAAAAGGACATGGTTGAGCACGCTGCCCAGGGCGTAGTTGGTATCTTCCCGGCCGGCAGCGTCTTCCACCGCTTCGCTGATGGCAATACCCAGGCTGCCGGGAGAGTCGGGTTCGGCACTTAAAATCTTCCGCCCGGCAGCAGTTTCTTCACTGGGGCTGGCAAAAACCCTGGCTCCAAATATTTCCATCATGGAGCGACGGTAAGGCTTCTGGTAGTAGCTGACTTTTACCATGTAAACGGTACATTCAAGGCCGAAAAAATTACAGGCCTGGGACAGGGCCACACCCCATTGGCCCGCCCCTGTTTCCGTAGTGAGTCTTTTGATGCCCTCTTGTTTGTTGAAATAAGCCTGGGGTACGGCGGTGTTCAACTTATGGCTCCCCGCCGGACTGACTCCCTCATATTTATAAAAAATGCGGGCTGGGGTATCCAGGGCCTTTTCCAGGCGGCGCGCCCGGTAAAGGGGGCTGGGCCGCCAGAGGCGGTAAATTTCCCGCACTTCTTCCGGAATTTCCACCCAGCGTTCCCGGGTCATTTCCTGTTCAATCAGGGACATGGGAAAAATGGCCTTTAAATCATCCGGCGCGACTGGTTTACCGGTAGCCGGATGTAAAGGCGGCCGGGGTAGTTGGGGCATGTCGGCCTGGATGTTGTACCAGTGAGCAGGTATTTCCTTTTCCGTGAGTAAGATTTTAGTTTCACTCATCTCTTCTATGCTCCTTCTCTTAAAATATAGCTGGTATCCGCTTGCACAGACCCATTATTATTTCGCCGGGGTGTATGCAATTCCTTCTTGAAGGCGGGAATTAATGATTAAGAGTTAACTTCCATAGAAGGAATAAATGTCCGGGTATACCCGTCCCGATACGGGAAAACCTAAATATTGAAATTTAAAAGTAACAAGGCAGGAGGTGATTATTTTGATTCAGGGTTGGCACGATGCTCCAAAGGGCGTAGAGGTCAGGCCGGCCGGTTTTAATGAAGTGAATATTATTTACAACGGTCTTCTGGCTAAAAGTGGTGCCGATCAGGTTTACTTACACTGTGGGTTTGGCGACCCGAAAAACTGGCAAAATGTAAGTACCATTAAAATGGACCGCACCCTGCGGGGTTGGGAAAGTACCCTGCGCATGCAGAACAGTCAAATGTCTTTTTGCTTTAAAGATTCGGCCAACAACTGGGATAACAACAACGGTTACAACTGGACGGTGCGGGCTTAACTGTGAAAAGGGACGGGTTTTCAACCGTCCCTTTTTAAACGGCGTTCTCTTTATAACCCAGGGAATTGGACCACCGGCCGCAGCGATCCCCCCAGCGGGCAATAACTTCGCCTTCACGGGTGATTTCCACCACTTCGCACAGGTTCGGGCAACCCTCACATTCAAAGCCTCCGGCTTTAAACCGGGTTTTGGCCACCCCGAATCCCCGGAACCGGCTGGTTCCCCCGCCGGCCATTTTCTCCCGGGCCAAAAGGGCCGCCCCCACCGCCCCCATCACGTTATAATGGGGGGGTACATGTACTTCCAGGCCCAGGGCCTGTTCGAAGGCCCGCCGCATACCGGCGTTGGCCGCCACCCCGCCCTGAAAGACAACCGGGGGGAGAATCTCCTTGCCCTTGCCGACGTTGTTCAGGTAATTGCGGACCAGGGCCTCGCACAAACCGGCCAGGATATCGGGCAGGCTGTAGCCCATCTGCTGTTTATGGATCATGTCCGACTCGGCAAAAACGGCACAACGGCCGGCTATACGTACCGGAACAGTGGATTTCAGCGCCAGCTTACCGAATTCTTCAATGGGAATATTCAACCGGGCCGCCTGCTGGTCCAGGAAAGAGCCGGTGCCTGCGGCACAAACAGTGTTCATGGCAAAGTCGGTCACCACGCCATTGCGCAGGATGATGATTTTGGAGTCCTGGCCCCCAATCTCCAGGATGGTCTGCACTCCCGGCACCAGGGTGGAAGCGGCCACGGCGTGGCTGGTAATCTCATTTTTTACCACATCGGCCCCGGCAATTATCCCGGCCAGATAACGGCCGCTGCCGGTGGTGCCCACCCCACTGATAACGATATTCCCGGGCAGGCGTTCAGCCAGCTGCCGCAATCCCTCCTGCAAAACAAAAATGGGCTGCCCCCGGGTGCGCAGGTAAATGGCTTCCCTGATTTCACCGTTTTCGTCCATAAAGACCAGGTTGGTGCTTACGGAACCAACATCGATGCCCAGGTATCCTTTCATCATACCACTCCTTTTTTTCTGGCCAGCAGATCTATAAAAGCCTCCAGGCGGGTCATCAGCCCCGCTTCCCCGGACTGCTCATCCACGGTGATGGTTAACGTGGGGATGCCCAGCCCGGTGCTCAGCCCGGGCAGCACGCTGTGGGCCACAATTTCGGGCATGCAGGTAAAGGGCAGGAGCTGGATCACACCGTCATAACCCTGCCGGGCGTACATGACCGTGCTGCCGACGGTTTCCTGCCCGTGGCCTCCTACAAAATGGTTCAAGTAAGGAGGCGCCGCCCGGCAGGCCTCCTTGCGGCTGCGCAGCCCTCTGACCAGACCCAGGAAAAGGTGATCGTTGATCCACTCGCTCAAATAAATGGACCGGTCGGCCTGGACACCCAGGTAGCCCAGCCTCCTTTCCAGATCGTAATTGGCAAAGGGCTCCAAAAGGGTGAAGATTTCACCGACGATGCCCACGCGCAGAACCGGCCGGGGCCTTATGGCCACCCCGGCCATGATCCTGCGCACCCGTTCCCCGGCTTGCGGCAAGTCCCGCGGGTGTTTGACGGCGATGATTTCTCGCAGGGCACGTTTGAACGCTTTATCGGTGCTGCCCCGGTGGATCTCCCGGGGACGCAGGTAATGGGCCCGTCTTTCCAGCTCGTCCACCATGCGGGCCTTCTGGTACCCGAAGCGAATACCCCGCACCACTTCCCACCAGGAACTGTGGCCGGTGATATATTTGATCTTGGAAAGCAGCTCCCCCACGTGTCTTTGGGGAGGTTCCATCACCACCAGGCGGTATTTGTAACCCAGGTCTTCCAGGATGGCGTACTCCACCTGGGCATAGTAGCCAAAGCGGCAGGGCCCGCACCCGCCGGCCATGAGAATGGTGTCCGCCCCCAGTTCACTGGCCTCCATGAAATTGCCCAGGTTTAATTTAAGGGGTAAACAGGCAAATTCGGGGGCATGCCTGGCTCCCAGGGTCAGGGTGCGTTTGCTGGTAGGCGGCGGTACCACCACCTCCACCCCCAGGTATTCCAGCATGGCCGCAAGACAGATCCACATATGTCCCATGTGAGGAAAGGTGACCTTCATTATACGCTCTCCCCTGCCGGAAGAAACTGCCGGCGTTCCATCATGTCCAAAAAGGCTTCCAGGCGGGTCACCACCCCGGCTTCTGCCGAATGCTCGTCCAGGGTCAGGTTGAGGAAGGGCTTGCCCCGGCGCCTCACCTCCCGGGAGATCAGTTCCCCGGTGAGGGAATCGGGGCCACAGGCAAAGGAAGCCACGTGGATGATGCCGTCCACATCCGGGCTCTGCAGGTAGTGCCAGGCAGCACCGATCATGCGCTGTCCCAGGCTCCAGAAAAGATGCTTGGGCAGCCTGGCGGCCTGTTCCCGGACGAGGGTTTCCGGGAGGTTGTCGGCACTGCGAACCCGTACCCCGCTTCTTGCGAGGCGGCTCAAGAGGTTCATGCTGATGTAGGGGTCGTAAATATTGTACGGATGGCCGATTACGGCCACCGCCGGGCCACCGCCACCCGGTTCCTGCCCTTCCGCAACTCCCCGGTACAGTACCGCCAGTGCCTGTTCCGGAAAAAGCCCTTTTTCCAACAGCTGCACATAGCGGGCCTGGGCGTGCATGGCCCGGCGGTAGGCGAGGTAAATGGCGAGCCGGTTACCGGTAAAGTTGCGGCCCAGGGCAACAAAGAAAGGGTAAGGGCTATCCTTGCGGTAAAGGTTAAAGTTTGGATCTATGAGGGGCGGCAGCCCTGAAATCCCGTGCCGGACCATGTCGGGAAAGCCCAGGAACTTGGGACATATATATTCCCGCCGGGCTATACTTACCAGCCGGGGCAAAAAAAGCACATCCACCCGGTCTTTTAAATCAAGCACGTGACCAAAGGCTAACCGTACCGGCAGGCAGACGTCATCCCCCGAGTTCTGCAAACCGGCTTCTAAAATAGTTTTGGTGGTTGGCCTGGAGATAACCACTTCCAGCCCCAGGGCTTCAAAAAAGGTACGCCACAAAGGTAAGTAGTAGTAATAGAGCAGGGCCCTGGGTATACCTACCTTAAGGGTCATGGGTTCACTCCTTTCCGGCGTAGCAATATTCTTATTATGGCCCAACGGGCAAAAAATAAAACAGCCCCCGGGCTGGGGGCTTACCGTTTCCGGGACGGTTCGGGTATGGCCTGCCGGTATTTATCCCGGGGTTTTATGATGCTGGGGCGGATGTTGTCTATTGGCACAGGGGAACGCACCAGCACTTTCTTCATGGCCGTCCAGTTAAAGGGGATGAGGGGCCACATGTAAGGGATGCCAAAGGACCTGGTAGCCACCAGAAAGGCAAAGGTTGCCAGCATGGCGATGATAAAGCCGGGCAGGCCGGCCACAGCCACTGCCGCCAGCAAGAACAGGCGCACCAGGCGGTTGGCCTGGGAAAGTTCGTAACTGGGGGTAAGAAAGATTCCGGTTGCGGCTACCGCCGTATACAAAATCACCTCGGGGGCAAATAAACCCACGGAAACGGCAATATCGCCTATAAGCAGGGCGGCGATCAAGCTGATGGACACCGACAGGCCCGTGGGTGTGTGGATGGTGGCCAGCCGCACCATGTCAACGGCAAACTCGGCAATAATAAACTGTATGATCAAGGGAACGGCTCCAATTTTTTGGGGGCCGATGAACTTTAAAGCCGGTGGTAACAGTTCGGGATGCAGGGCGGCTAAAAACCAGAGGGGTAACAGGAAGATGGACACGGCCACCCCCACAAAGCGTACCGCCCGCAACCATACCCCCACTGCCGGGCTCTGGCGGTATTCCTCGGCATGCTGCAGGTGATGAAAGTAGGTAGCGGGGACAATGGCCACACTGGGAGAGGTGTCCACCAGCACCAGGACGTGTCCTTCCAGCAGGTGGATGGCAGCCACGTCGGGCCGCTCGGTGTAGCGCACCCGGGGGAAGGGATTCCAGTAGCTGCCGGGAGTAATTAATTCCTCCACCGCTTTTTCCGCCATGGGCAGCCCGTCAATGTTGATGTTTTTAATCTTTTCCTTGATGCTGTCCACCAGATCCGGGTTGGTCACATCCTGCAAAAAGCAAATAACTATATCGGTTTTGGACCGTTTGCCCGCCTGGAGGATTTCCATGCGCAGCCTGGGGTCCCTGAGACGGCGGCGAATGAGGGCGGTGTTGTAAACCAGCGTTTCGGTAAAACCATCCCGGGAACCCCGCACCACCCTTTCCAGATCCGGCTCTTCGGGCTGGCGCACGGGGTAAATCCGGGCATCAATGATAATGGCCTTCTCTTCCCCGTCAATAAGCAGTGCCTGGGGGCCGGAAAGCACCTTTTCCACCACGTCCTCCAGGTGCTCCACCTGGCTGACTTCGGTGAAGGGGACGTGGCGGTAAAAAAGCTTGCGGAAGGTATTGATGGTCATCCCTTCCCGTTCCAGTTCCGCCAGGTGCTCCAAAATAAGGGTAAAAATCTGATCGTTGGTCAGCCCGTCCACAAAGATCAGGGCTGCCTTGACCCCGCCAATGTTCAGTTCCCGCAGGATAACATCGTAGCTTTCCCCTATTCCCAGAGCCTTTTTCAGGAATTCCGTATTTTCTTCCAGTCGTTTTTTCACCGGCGTTTTATTGCCGGCACCTGCTGCCTGCTGGCTCACGTCTGCCGTCTGCTGGCTCATGAAATTCACTCCTATCCTTTTGGTCGGAAGGCCAGGGCGGCCAGGTAACCGAAAACGACCGCTGCAGTTATGCCCGCGGCCGTAGCGGCCACCCCTCCGGAAAAGGCCCCCAGGACTCCCTTTTGTTTTACCCCACCGATGGCTCCCTGGGCCAGCAGGTGGCCGAAACCACTCAAGGGCACCGTAGCCCCCGCCCCGGCCCAGTTCACCAGCGGCTGGTACAACCCCAGGGCGCTTAAAATAACTCCTCCAGTAACAAAACCTACCAGCACGTGGGCGGGGGTAACCTTATGGCTGGTCAAGTCCATCAGGAGCTGGGCAATCACACATAACAGACCGCCCACGAGAAACGCCTTTAAAAAAATCATGTTTTTCAAATCACCGTCCTTCTATCACCACGGCATGGGCAATGCCGGGAATAGTCTCTCCCTGCTGGTAGCTGCAGGGGCTGAGCAGGGCCCCGGTAGCCACCCCCAGGATACGCTTTAAGCGGCCGGCTTTAATTTCCTGCATCAGGTAGCCACAGGTGACCACACCCGCACAGGCGCAGCCGCTGCCCCCCGCATGGGCGTCCTGCCCGGGGGAATAAATCAGGACCCCGCAGTCACTGAACCGGGTGGAAATGTCATAACCCTTTTGCTGCATCAGTTTAAGGGCCAGTTCCCGCCCGTAAGTTCCCAAATCGCCGGTGATAAAGAGATCGTAGTAATCGGGCTGCCGCTGGGTATCCATGAGGTGACGGGCCATGGTATCGGCGGCTGCCGGAGCCATGGCCGCCCCCATATTATTGGGATCTCCCTGGCCCAAATCAACAGCTTTGCCGATGGTAGCGTGGGTAATCACCGGACCGTTCCCCTGGTGGGCCAGTACTGCCGCGGCTGCCCCGGTTACCGTCCAGGATGCGTACAGGGGGCGCTGGGTGCCCTGCTCCGTCGGGTAACGGTACTGCCTTTCGGCCGTGGAATAATGGCTGGATACCCCCACCAGCACATATTCGGCAAAACCGCCGTCAATGAGCATGGCCCCCAGGGCCAGGCCTTCATACATGGTGGAGCAGGCCCCGTAGAGACCGATAAAGGGAATACCCAGATCCCTGGCGACGAAATCAGCACTGATGATCTGGTTCAGAAGGTCACCGGCCAGCAGGTAGTCGACATTCTGGGGCTGCAGGCTGGCCCGCTGGATGGCATTTTGCATGGCTTCTTTCAGCATCCGCCGCTCTGCTTTTTCCCAGGTGTTTTCCCCGTAATAGTTGTCTTCCACCACCTTGTCGAAGGTATGACCCAAAGGCCCCTGACCTTCTTTGCTTCCCACAATGGTGGCCGTAGAAATGATTACCGGTGGGTTTTGAAACCACACGGTCTGCAGCCCGTTTTTTTTGGGTGCCGGCAAAGGATCCACCTCCTTACCGGAAGAAGTAGTACAAAATGGCTACTATCCAGGCTGTCACAATGCCAAAAACAAGCACCGGTCCGGCCACGGTAAAAAGCCTGGCCCCCACTCCCAGAACCAGTCCCTCGCCGCGATATTCCATGGCCGGGGCAACCATGGAATTGGCGAAGCCGGTAATGGGCACGATGGAACCGGCACCGGCAATTTTGGCAATCTCATCGTATACCCCCAGCCCGGTGAGCAGGGCGGCCAGGAAAACCAGCACCGTGGACGTAGCCGCTCCTGCTTCCGGCAAGGCCAGCCCCCGGGCCTGGAAAAAGTTCAAAAATAATTGCCCTAAAACGCTGATCAGCCCTCCCACAACAAAAGCCCAGAAAACGTTACGGCCTACGGTAGGCCGCGGTTGAACCTCCTGGACCATCTTTTGATATTCTTTCTTCTGTATCTCAAGTGGTTGAGAATCTTTCACCTCGGCCATCAGGTCTCACCCCCGGTTGTTATGGTTTCCTCCCAACCAGACGATTATGCGCCCGGAAGGGAGTCCTGAAAGGCTAACGTGCGATTATTTGGGTAAGCTGCCCACGCCAGGTACTCCGGCAGATCCCCCTGTCCCAGGGCCGCGTTTTTATCACCCTCACCGCATGGTCTAAAAAAAAGCCGGGCGTAATGCCTGGCTTTCTCCCAGAAAGCTGACCACTCAGTTTTTCGCGGTAAGTCTCCTCACCCTTATACGGTTTTCGGTCACAGTGATAATGCTGCCCTTTTCCAAATCCTCCTTGTACCGGGCCAGCACCGCGGCCAGAACCCGTTTCCTTTCCTCGAAAGGAATGTCAGGCAAACGAACGATGCTGGCGCGTGCCGTGCCGGTGGCCACAGCCAGTTGCCCGAAATCTTTGTCCAGCGTGATTATAACCCGCCACTCTCTTGCTCCCCACGCCATAACCTCATCGTCGGCCATGCGGCAGTTCACGCTCTTCACTTCCGCCACGTCATGGCCCATTTCACGGAGCCAACCGGCCAGCTTACTGCCAGCGCAAACGTCAACAAGAAACTTCATTGAGTTGCCTCCACGCGGACAGCGCTCAAATCCTCATTGGCCACCAGGTGCCTGGCGTAAGCAATACAGGCCCTGATGTCGTCCGGCTCCAGTTCAGGATAGTCCTCCAGGATATCCTGCGCCGTCGCACCCTGCTCCAGGAGAGCCAGCACGTTCTCCACTTTGATGCGCATGCCCCGGATGATGGGTTTCCCTTGAAAAATAGCAGGGTTGACGGTAATGCGCCGCAGCAGTTCCTCCCTTTCTTTCATCTCCGCACCTTCCTCTGCGTTATGGTCTTGTTTTTAGTTTAACAGGATTGGCCCTGCCCGACAACAGGCTTGAATTCGCGTTCAAATTTTCATTTTTCCCACCCCTATCCCCGGGGAAAACCAAAGACCCGCCTGCTCTTCCACAGGCGGGCCTGGTTTTTCCGGCTCTGGGTTTCCGGCTGGACTGTTCTGGATTGAGTTTGCAAGGTGCCCCTTCCGGGCAACACGGAAAAGGCTGATTTTCCTTGTTTATTGCCGCTAGCCCCGGTGGGCAATCTTTACATTGGCCTTATACTCGGTTACCCGGCCGTTTGCTACATTGGCGGTCAGGTTTACCACCTCCACACCAACGATGTCGCTGATGGTTTTGGAGGCTTCGTCCACGGCCGCCTGGACGGCGGCCTTCCACCCGTTGGGTGATTCACCGACTAATTCCGAAACCTTAATATGCATAAAGTCATCCCCCTTTGATAAACTTTTTTAACAGCTAAGGCTATTATCTACGTTAAAAGGGGGTTTTATGCGGTTAAGAAACAATTAAGAAACAATAAAAAGACCCGGGGTTATAAATGTTCAGTGATCCCGTTATGGTGCCGCCCAGCACTCACCACAATATGGCTCTGCTCCTGATATTTCAGGTTCAATTGGTACCTTTGGTTTTACGAAGACCTGGTATTTCCAGTGAGTGCTGGGTCCACTGCCGGTGGTAGCGGTTTTATTGAACAGTTACCCGGGGTTCAACCATCCCCGGGCTGCATCATTTCCTTGAGCTTTTTTAAAGCCTGGCGCTCCAGCCGGGAGACCTGCACCTGCGACAGGCCCAGCCGGCGGGCCACATCTGCCTGGGTCTTGTCTTCAAAAAATCGCCACATGAGGATTTTTCTGTCCCTTTCGGGCAGGGACGTGAGCAATTCCTTCACTGCAATATGGTCAAGCCAGGGCATCTCCCCTTCCCCTCCATCCCGGAGCTGGTCAAGAAGATAAATGGGATCGCCTTCGTCCTGATGGAGAGTTTCATAAATGGAGGTGGGGGCCTGAGCCGCTTCCATGGCGGTGACCACTTCCTCCCGGGAGATCCCCAGCTCTGCAGCCACTTCCCCTACCGAGGGCTCCCGGCCCAGCCGGCCGGTAAGACGTTCCCGGGCCTGCTGGATGCGGTAGGCGGTTTCCTTCACCGACCGGCTTACCTTAACGGGGTTGTCGTCCCGCAAAAAGCGCCGGATTTCCCCGACAATCATGGGTACCGCATAAGTAGAGAACTTAACATCGTAATTTAAATCGAATTTATCGATGGCCTTCATCAGGCCAATGCAGCCAATCTGGAATAAGTCTTCCAGTTCGTAACCCCGGTTTTGAAAGCGCCGGACCAGATTGAAAACCAGCTTTAAATTACAGTTAATCAGCCTTTCCCGGGCAGTACTGTCCCCGGCCCGGGCGCGGCACAGCAGTTCCCGCATTTCTTCATCGCCCAAAAGGGGGAAGCGGGGTAAATTCATTTCCACTAACCGGGTACTCATGGGGCAGTCACCTCAATGACCCCCCTGGGAAGCCGCTGCTGCACCCCGGTTGATGGTCTTAATCATGGTAACCCGGGTTCCCCCGGCCGGGCTGGAATCAACATGCAGGCGGTCCATAAAGGACTGGATGAACACAAACCCCAGTCCCATCCGTTCCGGATCGGTGGAAAAAGCCGGTTCCAGGGCCTTCTTTACATCAGCAATGCCCTTACCATTATCTTCCACCCGGATTTCCGCTCCGGTTTCCATCAGGGTGACGGTCACCCGAACGATACCGGTAGGGGAATTTTCATAACCATGGACGATGGCATTGGCCACCGCCTCTGATACCGCCACTTTAATTTCCTCCAGATCGTTGATGGTAAAGTCCAGCTGGGAGGCAAAGGCGGCCACGGCCACCCGGGCAAAGGCCACATTTTCCGGTACGCTTAAAAACTCCATTTTTAGCTGGTTAACCACTTTCATAGTAATCCCCCCTCACCCGGCTTTGGCCACAGCTTCCTCTTCCGTGGTATACTCACCCATGATCCGCAACAGCCCCGAAAGCTCACAAATACGCCGCACATGGGGCTGCAATCCCACCAGGGAGACCCTGCCCCCTTCCCGGGCCAGGCGCTTGTAGCGGCCAAGGATAACACCCAGACAGGAGCTGTCAATATAAGAGACCCGGCTTAAATTAAGCACCAGGTGACGGACCGGGTTTTTGTTTAAAGATCCTTCCAGAGTATTGCGCAGGAAGTCGGCTACTCCCAGGTCCAGCTCCCCTTCCAACCGGACAAACAGGGTATCCTGTCTGATTTCCAGATCCAGTTCCACCATAGATCACCTCTGCCGCGTTTTAGATACTGTAGCATAACCACCTGGGCGGCCCAGCACTCACTGGTAAGGTACAACGACGGCCGCCCGCACCATTGGTTTTGTAACGGTATCAACAAACGGGTTTTCGCGAATTTTTACGGTTTCAGTTTTAGAACTTCTACGGAGGGGAGGGATTCTCCTGCTAAATGTTACCATATATTCTGTCGAAATGCAAACTTTAAGGTGCCCCTTGTCCCGGGGCACCTTGTTTTAGCGAACGCCGTGCAGGCGGGTGAAGACCTTTTTGATCTGCTGCAGCAAGCCGGCCTTTTTAACTTCGTACCGGGCCACCAGAGGCACCCGCAGCACTTCCTGCCCGTCCTTTTTCACCACACAGCAGCCAAGCTGCTGCCCCCTGGTCACGGGAGCGGTTACGTAGGAGGGCAGTTCCAGGTGGGTTTTGAATCCCCGGTCTTCCCCTTTGGGTGCCACCACGGTAACCCCCTCTGCAGTCACCACATCAAGCTTGTCCACCTCTCCCTTGCTCACAGGCAGGGCTTTTACTTTAGCACCCTCCGGGTAGATGTTTACTGCCTTGTAGCGGGCAAAGCCATACTTGTACAGCTTGATGGACTCCCGGAAATGGCTTTTTGGTTCGGGCGTGCCCAGGACTACCACAATCAACCGCAGGCCATCCCGTTCTGCCGAAGAAGCCAGGCAGTATTTGGCCTCGTTGGTCCAGCCCGTTTTGCCCGCATCCACTCCCTCATACCACTTGAGCAGCTTGTTGGTATTCCACAGCTTGAACTTCCCGCCCCGCAAATCATATTCGTAAATGGACGAGATGCGGCGGAAAAGGGGGTACTTCAAACATTCCCGCAAAATAACCGCCATATCGTAAGCCGAAGTGTAATGGTCCCTGGCCGGCAGGCCGGTGCAATTGACAAAGTGGGTGTGCCTTAAGCCCAGTTGCCTGGCCCGCCGGTTCATGGCCTCCACAAAGGCTTCTTCGCTCCCCAGGATGTGCTCGGCCACGGCCACGCTGGCATCATTGGCCGATCCCACGGCCACGGCAATAAGCATTTCTTCGAAACTGAATTCTTCGCCGGGCTCAAGGTAAATCTGAGAGCCACCCATCTCCCAGGCGTTTTCACTGGCCACCACCCGGTCCTTCAGGCCGACCTTGCCCTGTTCCACCGCTTCCACAGCCAGAAGGAGGGTCATGATTTTGGTTACACTGGCCATGGGTAATTTCTTACCGGGATTTTTGGCCCATAAAACCTTGCCCGTATGGGCTTCCATGAGCACCGCGGATTCGGCGGTAGTGTCCAGCCCGCCGCTGGTGCCCTCCTCCTTCTCTTTCACCGCCCAGGCCGGTAAGGCACAGGCCAGGGTAAATAAACAAATCAACAATGTACTGAGGATTTTCCGGGCAAACATTAGATAAACCTCCTTACCCTTATTTCGGTGATTGTAAATGTTCAATGACCCCGCTACGGTGCCGCGTTGTCCACGCTCACTCCAGTGCTCCGCGCTGACGGCACCGCGGCTCGCTTCGGACCGGACTGGCGGCGCTGCAAATGCGGCATGGCAGTTGCACTTTACTGTCATCTTTTTACCGTTTCAGTAAGCCACCTTTTTCTTAGTTACATTTCGGTGCCGCTGGTTTCGCGCCGCAGTCCGGTTACCCTCGCTTCGCCGGGTGCCGTTACCAGCGCTTCGCAAGTCGTTCGCTTTGGACAACGCGGCACCGTGCCGGTGGGAGCGGTTTTACTGAAACATTTACCGGTGACTGGTATACCGGGAATATTTCAGCCGCCGGGAGAGATTCCTGAAAATCGTAAGCCATCCTGCTTAAGCGGGCGATGTCGGCAAAACCCTGCCGGGTATCCCTCACACCACTGGACAGAACCACCAGGATGTAAGGCCGGCGGCCAAAGACCACCCCGCAGTCGTTGGCTATCCCCTCCAGGTCCCCTTCCTTATGGGCCACCATGACCTGGTGCGGAAGCAACCCCGGTAAGCCGGTATGAAAAGACGGGTGGGCCAGATCGTCCAGCAGGCGCAGGCCCTCCTGCGGATGGCGCCGGGCAAAATCCAGGGTGGCCCTGACATAGGTGGCCAGATCCCGGGCGGTGGTTAAATTTTTACCTCCTGGATAGACGGTGCGCCCACCCAGTTGCTTCATATAAGCAATAAAATTTGGCCGGCCCACATGCCTGGCCAGCATGCGAAAGGCCACGTTATCGCTGATGGTGATGGCGAGATTGGCCAGCAGGCGCAGGGAGTAGGTATCTCCGTCCCTGGCTTCGTAACGCAGCACTCCAGAACCGTCTTCGTAATCCGTAGCCTTGCGGTAACTCACCCGGTCGTACCAGTGCATTTTACCCTGTACCACCAGATGGTTTATATACAGGGCCATGGGCAGCTTGACCGTGCTGGCCGCCACCATTGGCTTGCCTGCATTAATGCCGAAACTGGTGCCGGAGGCCAGATCCTCGAAGTATACGGCAAAGGTGGACTTTTTCCCCTGTACAAATTTTTCCATCTGTTTTTTTAAAGGTGAGTAATCAATATTTTGTACCGGTTGACTGGAAAGCCCCCCGGTCACCGGCATACTGCTGCCTGCGGCAGCGGGACCGGCGGCCAGGCTTAAAACGAGCAAGAAAGTTACGAGGCGGGTAATGTTAACCATGCTGTTTCACCTCCCCCTTTTTGCCCTGGAAGTAATTGACCACACCCCGGAGGATGGCCCGGGCAGCCCGCTCCTGATAGGCGGGATCGGTTAGCTGCCGGGATTCCTCTTCGTGGCTTAAAAACCCCACTTCCACTATAACCGCCGGCATGCGGGAGTTGCGGCAGACATAAAAGTCCCCGGCCAAAGCCTGGCGCCCTGAATCAACCAGGTTCTTGTTCAGCTCCGCCTGAATGGCTTCGGCCAGTTTACGGCTTTCCTGGGAACCGGTCTGGTAAAAAACCTGTGCCCCGTATTCATCGGGCTCGGGAAAATGATTTAAATGGATGCTCAGGAAAAGATGAGCACCGCATTTATTGGCCAGCTCCATCCGGCGGGCCAGATCGTGTGCTTCAATCTTTTCCCCGCCGCTTCCCCCGGGACCCGCCGGTTCCCGGTCCCCCTCCCTGGTCAGCACCACCCGGGCTCCGGCCTGCCGGAAAACATCCGCCACCCGCCGGCTGATCTCCATGGCCACATCCTTTTCTACAATACCGTGACATCCCACCGTCCCGGGGTCGTCCCCACCATGACCGGGATCAATCACGATCACACGCCCGGCCAGGATGGAACTGGAGGGAACCGCTGCTGCTGGAACCGGCACCGGATAAACCAGACATAAAATGACGGCAATGATCATTAAGCAGGTAAAACTTCTGTGCGCAGGGTGCAACACGGATTGCGCAGGGTGCAACACGGATTCCCACCTCAGCAACCAGTATCGGCCCGGTAATATCGCCGGCTGTCACTTAAGGTTTACAATCCCTATAAAATTTATAAGCCTCCGGAGGATCTAGTTTCTGACAAATAAAGCATCCACGGCCCAAAAGGTGGTCCTGTACGCCCTCACCGGCCCGAAGAGAAAAAGAAAAAGCCGGCCTAAAAACTGGCCAGCATTGCGGAATGAAAGAAGCCCCCGGCGCCACCCGCCGGGGGTTTTTAGTCAGCAACTCATCATTTGGGCAGAAAACTCAAGGATTACACTTTTTGCGGTGTCATTATATGCTGGCCTAACATATTGTATTTGTAAGAAATTTCTTTTCATACCACTTAGAGGAGGCTTACTGGAATGACCACACCCGAAAAAACGCCGGAGCAGGAAATAAAAGCGGCCGCCGCAGACGCTACCCCGGCTGCCCATACCACTGCCTTTTACCCTCCACTCCGGCTGGCCCAGGCCTATGTACCCCCCCAGCGTTACGGCAGAACATACAGCCCGGCCGAGGCTCTGGAAAAAGGCACCCTTTTCCCTGAACTTTACAGCCCCTACCCCTATTAAAATGTGACTCCCCTCTGGAAAGGAGGAAAATAAGTGGATTCGAGGCGGTTGCAATTGCTGCATGATATTATGGCTCTGGAATTCGTGGCCATAGAATTAACCCTTTACCTGGACACCCATCCCACAGAACAGGAACCTTTGAATGATTACAACCTGGTTACCGAACGTTTGAACCAGCTGAAGGCCCAGTACGAGCGCATGTACGGCCCGCTGGTATCTTATGGCTTTTCGCCCAGCGAATATCCCTGGCGCTGGATTGAAGATCCCTGGCCCTGGGAAATACAATTTTAACTCACAGAAAGGACTGGAGAGGATGTGGATTTACGAAAAAAAGCTGGAATATCCGGTAAAGGTCTATAAGACCGACCTGCGCATGGCCAGGTATCTGATGGCCCAGTACGGCGGCCCCGACAGTGAGTTGTCGGCTGCCGTAAGGTACTTGACCCAGCGCTACACCATGCCCACGAATAAAGCAAAAGGCCTGCTCACGGACATTGGCACCGAAGAGCTGGCCCACTGGGAAATTGTTGGTACCATGATCTACCGTTTGCTGAAGGGTGCCACCCCGGAACAGTTGCGCCGGGAAGATCTGGGGGCCTATTTTGCCGAACACGACCGGGCGGTCTACCCGGTGGATGCCAGCGGGGTACCCTGGACGGCCGCCTACGTCCAGGCCACCGGAGACCCGGTCACCGACCTGCATGAAAACATGGCGGCGGAGCAGAAGGCCCGCACCACCTATGAACACCTGATCCGGCTGACCGACGACCCCGGCGTCAAGGACACCCTGCGCTTTTTACGGGAGCGGGAAGTGGTGCACTTCCAGCGTTTCGGCGAGGCTTTAAATGACGTGCAGGAGGAGTTAACCCGGAAAAAGGTGTTTTGACCTTAGTCAATATTTCATTTAAGCCAGTTCATCCAGCTTATCACTCAGTTTCTTGACCCGCGCTTTGCGGCCATGTACGGTGCGTTCGGCTTTCTCGATTTTTACCAGGTTACCAGTTTTTATCGCTGCGGCCGGGTCTTTTTACGCCCGGCCAGGTTTCTTCTTAGCACGAGCCAGTTTCGTTCCGGCTTCTTCGATTTCCAGCGCCAGCAGCTCTCTCTGTGATTCAATAATGGCCCTTGCCTTTAATATGGCATCGTCACAAAAACGGAAGTTTATGCCGGATAACTTCTGGCCTTCTTTTTTGAGTTCTTCACGGGAACGGCCTTCCAATATCCGGTTGAAGACCCATCGGGTACAGGCGCAAAAAAGTCGCACCTCCCTGGTCAGGGGGTCTTCGCCCCCTCTGGCCCACTTTAAATTGCGTCCGGCTGGATATACTTCCGGAAACCATTCGCCGCATACGGTGTATTATATACCTTCTTCCGGGTTAATCGTTTCCTTCTTTTTCGGCTTCCTCCCATGCCACTCCCGCAATCATTTCCCGAAACCCCTGCCTGACCTTCTTGCCGCCCCGGGCGCCGTATTATCTACATTTGCTGGCCCGTTGGTAGCTGCTGCGAACCTCCTTGTTATGGGTTGTATTACCGTTTTCCTTTTATTGCCTCGGCAACTGTATGACGACCGGCGTCAGCATTATTAATAAGTCGCTTCTGGTACTGCAAAATATTTATGATTGTTTTCTCGGGACTTTTCTTCAGCCCATCTTCGCAGATCTTCAAGGCCAATTCAAATTGACCCGCACGTCTCAACAAATCAACCAGGATGGCTTCTTCTGCCCCAGCCTGTTCGGCGAACCTCTGCCCCTTTTCTTTCGCCTTTTGCCATAAATTCACCGCGCTCAGCCGGCATTTCCGCGCCGCCATTTCAAAACCGGCATCATCACAAACCCAGGCAGCGTAAACGCTGGCCCAGCCCGCCCCTGCAAAATTACCGGCAAATTCCTGTAGCTGAGAAAAACATAGAAAGGCATTCGCCAGTTTTGGAAATTCAGGGTCGTTTAGTTGCTGCTGGTAGGAATCGCTCCGTACCACTTCTGCAGCTCTCTCAATTATCCCAGAAATATTCGGGGCACAATAGCCACAGAACGGACAGGCCTGGATCCACATGCCAATAGTCGAACGTTTCATTTCAGGGGGTCGCGTATCCAAATCAGGTGACCCAAAGGCGTTTGTCGAGCCAATCTCACTGTGTTCGCTTATCTTACCGCATAAAGCGCATACTTTTTCTTCTCTAAGTATGGTCGTCATATTCAAAAATCTCCTTATCATATTTTCAACAATTTGCCTTATTTTAGCAATTTTCTTGACCAGTACACTGCGTCGCGTTTTGACCGGCGCGCCCGCTCCACCAATGTGTTACTACAATGCCGGTACTGCCCGCTGTTACTTTTTGGGTATCAACTTCTGTCAAATAGAGACAGATACGACAGCTAAAGCAGTTTACGCCCTCCGATAGGCTGGCCTCAAGTGGCCTTCACTACTCTGCAACACTTAAAGGGGGAATGCCATAGAGAAAAAATTTCTCTGGTTTCAACGCCTCAAGTGGCCTTCACTACTCTGCCACCTTAACTCCTACACGACACGGAAAATCGGGAAGTAT
>DYEX01000133.1 GCA_020725525.1 Desulfovirgula sp. | reverse complement strand
TTCCGGCAAATCTACGCTTGCCCACATTTTGGCAGGGGTTTTGCCGGCCGATGCGGGCCAGGTATTTTTTAAAAACAAAAAAGTGGAGGGAAGATGGGCCACTAAAATGCTGGGTGGTATGCAAATAATCTTCCAGGATCCGTTCTCTGCCACCAGCCACCGTATGAAGGTTCTGGAAGTGGTTAGAGAACCGCTGGACATAATTAAGTGGGGCAGTAAAGAAGAAAGGGAAGAAGAAGCAATTAAGGCTTTACAGAAGGTACAGCTGCCCGTCTCCCCGGAGTTTTTAAATCGTTACTGTTACGCCTTAAGTGGAGGACAGCGACAGCGTCTGGCCATCGCCCGCGCCCTGGTGACAAAACCGAAGTTGTTGATTGCCGACGAAGTGACCTCGATGCTGGACCCTTCCACCCAGGCCAATCTTTTAAGGGAGCTCAAAGGACTCCAGAACAGGCATGGATTTGCCATGCTTTATATTACTCACGATTTGCATCTGGCCCGTAAAATTGCCGACAAAGTTTATGTTATGTATCGAGGTGAAATAGTGGAAACGGGTGTATCCTTCGAAATATTCGAAAACCCGGAACATGTTTACACCAAAAGACTGTTGAGAGAGGCCTTCAGAGATCTGGTTTGATCTGAGTGCCGGGCGAACCGCCGGTTCTCGACGCCAGGCCGGCAATAATTACGCTGCTGTCCAGGAATACTTTAATTTGTTTATTTTTGCAGCCAGGCAGGTTCAGATAGTTTGCGCAAACTGCTGTGTTCAGGTAAAATAATGAAAAAACCGCGGATTAAGACAATGCCAGAACCAGTACCGGAGAAAGGGAGGTGCGAAAAATGAGCGTCGTCCCGGGTGAGCCGGCGGCCTGCCGGCAAAGGTATACCTACGAAGACTACTGCCGCCTTCCGGAAGGTTCACCCTATCAACTGATTGGGGGGGAACTGGTCATGACACCCTCGCCCACACCATACCACCAGATGGTGTCCATGAAACTGGAATTAAAAATGGCGGGTTATGTCCTGGAAAAAGGACTGGGCGTTGTTTTGTACGCTCCTGTGGATGTCTATCTGGAAGAAAGGGAAACCTACCAGCCGGGCATAATTTATATTTCTAACGAAAGGCGGTTCATTATCGAAGAGAAACGGATTAATGGCGCCCCGGACCTGGTGGTGGAAATCCTTTCTCCCGGCACCGGCTATTACGACCTGCGGACCAAGTATAAGGTTCACGAAAAGAGCGGCGTCAGGGAATACTGG
>DYEX01000132.1 GCA_020725525.1 Desulfovirgula sp. | reverse complement strand
GGCATTCCACGGCTTGGCCAGCAAGCAAGAGCGGGAAGACTGGCTGAAGGGATTTTCGAAAGAGGAATATAAAGCTGCTCGTCGAAGGCAGCAAGAGATTCGTGAGCCGGAAGCCAGGCGACGGCGATACACTCGAAATCCGGTTCTTCGCTGTTTGGCGTGGGTAAGGTATCATTTAGATGACTTTTGCTTCTTGGGGAGGGGTATGACTCAGCAAGAACTGTTCGCTGCGGCCTTGGGTTTGGTTGCTCCCTGGAAGGTTGTCAAGATCGAGTTCTCCGCGGCAGAGAAGCGGCTGGACATTCATCTTGACTTCGATCCTGGCAGCCTTTTTCTGTGTCCCAACTGCCAATCGCTTGGCAAGGCCTATGACACTACCGAGGACTGCTGGCGGCATCTGAACTTTTTTCAGCATGCCACCTTCCTGCATGCGAGGGTTCCTCGCTGTGACTGCAAGTCTTGCAATACCATCCGCAAAGTGGACGTTCCCTGGGCACGGGCTGGCTCCGGCTTTACCCTTCTGTTTGAAGCCTTTGTCATGGCCCTCGGGCAGGAAATGCCGATCAGTGCTGTCGCCGATCTGATCGGCGAACATGACACCAGGGTGTGGCGGGTGCTTCGACATTATGTTCGACAGGCTGTCAAAGCCCGTCGTCTCGACGATGTGACGACTGTCGGAGTTGATGAAACCGCCAGTCGTCGGGGCCACCGGTATGTGACCCTCTTTTTCGACCTGGACAAGAAGCGATTGATTTACGCCACGTCGGGCAAAGATGCAGATACGGTGAATCGATTCGCCTGTCACCTCAAGGAGCAGGGCGGGACCCCCCATCAAATTCGTCGGGTGGCATGCGACATGTCTGGGGCCTTTATCAAGGGGGTCCAGAGGCATCTCCCGAATGCGGAGATCACCTTCGATCGGTTCCATCTGACCAAGATCGTGAATGACGCGGTTGATCAAGTCCGACGGGAAGAGGCCTCTGCCAATGAGATCCTGAGGAAGACCCGCTTTATTTGGCTGACTAACCCCAAGAACTTTTCCAAATCCCAAAGGCGCAAACTCTTTAGCCTCTCGTTC
>DYEX01000131.1 GCA_020725525.1 Desulfovirgula sp. | reverse complement strand
TTTGTCGAGCATCGCCCCCACCAACCGCTGCTTGGGCGAGAGCATGTAATGTTCAACGGGGTTGCACGGCCCGGTCGTATTGAAAAACCGCCCTTTCGCGGAAGACCGCCAGCCCACCTGCTCTTCAGGCAGCCACGGATCAACCCGAAGCCCAGGTCCCGCTCCGTTCATCGCCGTCACCTCCGCTTCCGCTCACACGCTGTCATCGCCCGCCCCGGCCATCTCAGGTTGCCACAAACGCCAAAACGAGTACAAGGCTTGAAACCCACGTGGACATCTGCCCCCTTGCTTCAGCACCCACGGGGTCACTTCCTGAGCCTGTTGCATGAATCCGTTTTTCGGACTTCCGGTACACAGCGCCCTTGATCTGGAGCGTGCCTGCTGGTGGACCGTATAGAAAAACTGGTTCTTCGCTGTTTCGTGTGGGTTTGCCCCGTAAACCTTGTGGCCTGCGGGATCCCTTGCTTTGGGGGCGCGGCGGCCCAGGATTGCCGCAAGCGGCAACCTGGGACCCATCCCTTCGCTCCGTTTCCCCGAACCCCAGGGCCAGGGGCCGGCCTTCGCCTGCCCCAGGCCAAAGGTATCGGGGAAACGGCCCCAAAGCAAGGGCTGTCCTCGGCTCACCGCCGTGGTTGCCTTTACCCACTTCAAATAGCGAGGACCCGAAAAACTGCCCGTTGTGGGCATTGGTGCAACAGCCTCTTCCTGTGAGAGATCGGGTTAGCAATTTGAGGCACACCAAACGCCACGGGAACCAAGCCCCCCCTCAAGACACAACCGAACGTCATCGCTTTCCACCCAACGAGAGTGTCGCCAAAAGTCTTTTATTCTCCTGAAGAATCAATCCAATACCTATTCCAAGCAAAACCCAGAAAATAGTCGCCACTGCCACCACGCTATCGTTGAACATGCCCGCGATCAGGTATGCAACCCCTGCCGCTGCTACTGTCAAACCCAGTTTTTCTTGTGAACGCTCGAAGGTTGAATGCCAGTACAAACGGCAGCTTTCCCACAACCATCTCCCACAAAGGAAAAGAAACGCCATCAGTGAGATGCCGCCTGTGTTGATGCCAATTTGAAGATATAAATTATGCGGCTTGTCGACCAACCAATTGAAAGGATACCCTGCTTTTACTTTCGACAGGTAATCATCATTGGGAAATGCGTAAACGAACATATCAGGACCAAACCCCATCAACATTGCATCCCAAAGCAACGGCAAACTGCGCGACCAGATGTAGCCCCGCCCATTTCCCCACCGCTGGCTCTGGGCAAAGCCCCAACGTCGAGCCTCCCTCACCTGAACGGGACGAAGCCATGGATCTAAAAGTCGAAACCCCTGTTCCGTGTACATGACATTGTAAACGACATCTTCCCGCGTGATTTGCACGACCTTCGACTCGGTAGCCACTTTCACCAACGATCCACGGAATTGCCCAGACGGAAACAACAACGTCTGCCCTTTCACTTCATAAGGAACCATTTCTCCTTTTTGATTGTAAAACCGGAAGCCACTCACGGGGCTCCATTGGCAGCGGATTCGGCTGCTAAAATGGATCAACTCGAAAGAATCGGAAGCCAAGATTAAATCGACCAGATCGCTCGGTGCCGACTGTTGGTGGGCGATCCGATCTGGAGTGAGGTTATAAAGCAACCGTTGGGATCCCGATTTGGAGATCCGCATTGAAAGCGTATCCGCCACCAAGAAAATCGCCCCATAGGCGAAGCCCAAGATAATCAAATGGATGAGTTTTTCCCGCCATTTTGATCGGCCAAAAACTATCACGAGGAGCATACCCAAGGTTCCACTTAACAAACCGGCCTTAGAGCGCGAACCTAGCCAAATGGTAAAGAAGAGGCAGTTCAATCCTACCCCCACCCCCGCTTTCCAGCCTTGCCAGAACCACAAGATCCCAAAGCTGAGAACCATTAACATGGCCGCGTAGCCACCCATGTAATTCGGATTGGGCAGAAGGCCATACACCCAATTAGAGCTCTGGATCAAACCGGCCGATGAAATGATTCCCTCGAATTTCCTCGGAACGACCCAATTCCCCAACTCGGTCTTAACGAGGTCATAACCAAGAAGTTGGGACCCACCGATCACACTCATGACCACTCCGCCACCTAGTATTACCACAACCGCAGCCCGCGCAAATCCTTTCTGGGCGGTTTCTCGTGCCGCGATCCACACCAGCGCTAGGTAGGAAAGCAAGACCGGAGTGCCTTCCTGCCGATCGGGAGCTCCATTCCAAGCGAACCAAGGGCTCTCCGCCAATACGGTCGAAGCGACAATGAAAAAGGCATACACGCCTAGAGCAAGGTTCATCCACACGGGCACGTCGTCCTTTTCTGAATCGGCGCTTTCCTTCATGCTCAGCAACCAGGCCAACCCAGTCAGCAAAGTCAACCAGCGAGCGCGGTAGAACCCGAAAAAATCCCAATTTTCCTTGGTCCCAACCCAATAGGGAATGCGTTCTGGCTCGAGAGGGATCACCCGCAGGTAAAGAATCAAGGGAATCACCGCCAGAATCACCAAAAGACACCATGCCGGCCCCCGGTAGAAGGGAACAGCCTCCCGCCATGAGATTTTTCCCCTCAGTGGTTTACCCATGCTTATCGCTTCTTGAGGCTCCTTGCCAAGCTCAACCCCTTTTTCCTTGGTTGGCCCGATTAGTTCTCGGGTCTCCGCGAAATTCGCAGCCTTCCACCTGCGTATGGCGTGTGGTTCTGCCCACCTCTGGAGCTAGCCATCGAGGTGGCCCGCTAGCGAGGATGCGTTTCCGTTTCGCATCTGCGCCCGGCGTTTTTCAAGCGAAAGGTTGAGGCCGATTCCGGCGCCAAGCATCCCCCAGAACACCGGGGCCACCCCGACTACGCTATCATTGAAAAAACTGACAATGACGTAGGAAAAAATGGCCAAGGCAAGCGCTACCCCATACACTTCTCGCGGATCTTCGAACTCGGCTCGAACATACAGCTTCGCGGATTGAACCAGGTATGCCCCGAGCAAGGCCAGAACGGCCAACAGGGATACTCCTCCAGTATTGACGGCTACCTGTAAGAACCAATTGTGGGGTTTATCGACGAGCCACCCTGTCCCATAGCCTGCTTTAATAGTCGAAATGAAATCATGATTCGGGAAATACAGCAAAAATGTGTCAGGACCGAACCCCAGCAACCAGGTTCGTTTCAGAAGGGGGAAAGTACGTGACCAGATGAACCCTCGCCCATTCCCCCACCGCTCACGGCCATCAAATCCCCAATGCTCTACCGGCCTCAACAGGTGAGGCTTCCCCCGCCCGTCCACCAGGTGGAACCCCCACTTGGTGTACTGGAAATGGACCATGACCTCGCCGCGTTCCACCTTCACAATCTTGGCTTCCGACGCTACTTTGATGACAAATCCGTGCAAGCGCCCTTCGGGAAAAACCGCCAAATTTCCACGATACTGAACTGACCCCACCTGCCCGGATCGATCGAAAAACTCGAATCGATCGCCATTCCAACCAATTTTCACATAGCCAGATCGAAACAACACTTCGACTGCTTCGGATGCTAGGCGAATCGTCTCAAAATCAGGCGCCAGGTAGGTGGAATGCGAAATTTTCTGAGAAGAGAACTGAGTCAGAAATCTCTCCATTTCCCCACCCTTCTTCAAACTAGCGAAGTCGAGAGCGAAAACCAGAAACATGGCTAAGGCGATCCAACACATCAGCAGGGGAATCTGCCGTCGCCAGATTCGCCGCCCCACTACCAGGATTCCTATCGTTCCGCAGAGGCATCCCAACCACCCGGCCTTCGAGCGACTCCCCAAAAGAAACCCCAAGAGGATTGCATGGACCAAAATCAACCAATACCGTCGCAAGCCTTTCGCAAAAAAAGCTAAAGCCAGAAAAAATACCAAAACGAGAGCGGCGAAACTTCCACAATAATTTGAATTTGCAAAGGTAGAAAACGCTGCCCAGGTCCCTGTGGCGACTAGTTCGGGACGGGATGCCAAAGGTTTGAATTCTTCCTGAAATATCAACCATCGCCACCACCCCTGGCGAAAAACATCTATTCCTATAGCCTGCATCAGACCAATGCCCCCGGCAATGACACCGGAACACCCGAGCGCCCATCCGAAACCCCGAATGGCGGGGAAGGAATGGTACCCCAAGGATAAGCCGGTCAACCCTACCCAGGCATAGGCTAGCAGGACGAACAAGCCTTCGCTTCGCATGGGAGCCCCAAACAAAGCCGTCCAGGGATGTTCGGACAGAAAGGTCGACAGCACCGCCGCCCCGGCATAGACGAAAAAGGGCACTCGCCACCAAGTGCGAGGCTGGGGAGGCCCACCGTCTAATTGCCCGAGAACGCCCCACAGCGCCAGAAACACCAGCAGCCGGGCTTTGTAGAAGGTAAAGAAATCGGTTTCCAAAGAGGTGCCGATCCAGGCATCGGCTTGGGCGACATCCAGCGGCACCAAGCGCTGGTAGACGACAACCGGAATCAGCCCTGCCGTCAGCCAGAAGGGGAAAGCCACCGACCAAAAAACACAAGGTTCGGCTGGGGTAACCGTCGCCTGACTCGGTAGGGCTTCCGCCTTAGACTTCATCTCGGAATTTTTAGGCAACCCGCCCTCCCCTAGAATTCTTTTGCTTCATTGAAGGGCTTGAATGATCACGTTTTGCCCGCTTCGACAGGGAAAGCCGGCCTGATCGACGATCTTGTTGCTCGGTTTTGCGGCAATCGTGTCTAGGCCGACACGAAAAGGTGGATTCCCCCCGAAATCCAGAGTCATGCCAACCTTCATCGCATTCGCATCAAAAACGCGAGCTGAATAGTCGCTCGCTGGTTGCCCTGCCGAATAGACGAAATCATCATCGGCGATGGTCAAGCGAGGACCATCGCCAGGGAGTTGCCGCACCGGACGAGTGAATTTTACTATCAACCGGTCGCCAGTATCAACCTTAAAATTCCGATTGGTATCTTCGTAGAACGCTTTTGCGATGGCCAAGGGTGGGCGAAAATCCATGGACAGGTCATCGGCCGTTCCGCTTTGGTGATCGGGGCCGGGCGAAAAGCAAGTTGATTTGGCTGAATCGACCACGTAGGGATTACCCCATGGATCGCTCATCCCTTTGCTCAGATAAGGGCCCACCAGAAGCGAAATATCAGAGGCGGTGTACAACATTCCAGGGTGGTCGATCTCATAGCGGATCAAAGCTTGGCGAATCTCATCAAGGTCTTGTTTGCAACGTGACAACCGCGAATCTTCGACATATTGCTGCACAAAGGGCAAGGCCCCGCCAACCAGCACAGCCAGAATCATTACCACCAGCAAAAGTTCGATCAGGGTCAAGCCGTTCCGGCCTGGGCCCGGCATTTTATCACCCCCTAAAATACATGTCTTCCGGCGGAATCTTCCGCCGGAAGACGTCATACCTAAAATTACTGCAAAGCTTGAATTGCTACCTTGTTCGCCAGACAGGTATTCGGGCCAAAGGGAGCAACCGCCGTATCTTGGATCGCCGAATCAACGAAGAGGGAATCTCGCCCTGGCACGAATTGAGTAGAGGCCACATAATTGACCAAGAACGTCCGATAGCCATCGCTCGAAACATAGCCAATCTCTCCAGCAGCCAGCGCCACTGTCACCCCATTGATTTCAAGGCTGAAGCTGGTGCCCACGAAGTTAGTGTCCTGGGTTGTAGGCCGCGAAAACCGAAGAGAAAATTGATCTTTGGAGGTCACCGATCCCGATTTGTCGGCATCAATCCAATAGGCTTTGGTCAGCGCGAATGGGGGGCGGAAATCGACGGCAATATCATCGCCCAGATTTCCGCCAGCGCTATCACGAGTCCGGTTTGGACCATAGGATATGACCACCGAGTTTCCGCTGTCAATGTAGTATGGCGTGCCCCATGGGTCGATCAGGGCTTTGGCCAGATAGGGACCTACCAGATTGGTGATGGCAGTGTCGGTACTGGGCCATGCCTTCCCTTTATCAAGCTCATAACGGATCAGAGCATTTTTGATTTCATTCAAATCGGCTTTGCACCGGGAAATGCGAGCATCTTCGATGTACTCTTGGACGTATGGAATCGCCGCACCTGCTAAGACGGCAATGATCGTCACGACGATCAACAATTCGATTAATGTAAAGCCTTTTCTCATGGATTCCTCCTTTGAAAATCAATCAATGCCTCAAATGAAACCAGCCAAACTCAAAATTTTCCTTTTTCCACCTCCTTGCAGGACTCCAAACTACTGATAAACCAGCAATTTTTATTCCACCTATTGGGGGAGGATTTTAACGGCTTGGTCGCTGATGCATTTGTTCGGAGTCGGAGCGGCGTTGTCGGTGATGGAGTTGACCGAGCTAACCGCCACCGCATCCTGCCCGGCCGTGAACGCCTTATCAGCGCTCACGTCAAATACCAACGTGCGCGAGGACATG
>DYEX01000130.1 GCA_020725525.1 Desulfovirgula sp. | reverse complement strand
TTTCACCCGGGGGATGCCCATAGCCTCAAACTGCAGGTAAGCCATGGTACCGGTAGCATCCTGGGTAAGAGTTTGATCTATCCTGATGGCGATCTCCTGACCCGGTTGCATGGTACCGGAAACTAAGTGATTGAGCAGGATCTTCTGGGTGAGATTGTAGCCCATAAATACCACCTCTTCCGTCCTGAAAATAGCACTTGCCTGCCGTTTGCACGTCCTCTCCTGTGAAGGCAAATGCTTGTCATCCAAATTATATCATTAGTAATTTAACTATAGCGACGCTCTTTAACTTCGGGACGGGTATAATCGGGAAGCAACAGCGGCGAGACGCGCCCCTTTTCAATACCTTCGGCTGCCAGTTCCCGATGATAACGGCGCACGTGTTCCAGCGTAAGCTTTCCAGGTGAAGGCCCCTCCCTGGCAAAAAGCGCCGCTGCCTGTCCGGCCCGCCGGCCAAAGACAAAAATGTCCACCAGAGAGTTTCCGCCCAGGCGGTTTCTGCCCTGCACTCCTCCCGCCACCTCGCCGGCCGCAAAAAGGCCGGGTATGCCCGTTCTCCCTTCCGGATCGATCTCGACACCACCATTCTGGTAATGCTGTGTTGGAAAGACAAGGATGGGCTCTTTGTGAACGTCAATCCCATATTCGCGAAACCGGTGCACTATGCCGGCAAACATCCGGTCCAGTTTTCCCTCTCCACCACGGATATCAATTAGAGGTGTATCCAGCCACACCCCTTCCATACCCGTGGGTGTGCGTACCCCATTTTTTCTATCCCGCACTTCCCGGATGATCGCCGAAGAGGTTACGTCGCGGGTTTCCAGTTCGTTGATAAACCTTTCCCCGTGTACGTTCACCAGCTGGGCACCGTTGCCCCGCAGGGCCTCGGTGATTAGCTGGCCCAACATCTGCTCCGGCCAGGCGGCACCGGTAGGATGGTACTGAATGGCGTCCATGTGCAAAAGGCGGGCTCCGGCCCGGTAGGCAATCACCAGCCCGTCGGCAGTGGCACCGTAATGGTTCGTGGTGGGGAATTTATTGGGGTGCAGGCGGCCAATGCCGCCGGTAGCCAGGATAACCGCTCTGGCCCGGACAATGATGTGCTCGCGGGTCTCCAGGTTCATCAAAATGGCCCCCGCACAGCGGCCTCTTTCGTCCAGCAAAAGTTCCACCGCGGGACTGAATTCCAGCACCTCCACCCTTCTGTTCCACAACTCATCGCGAATGACCCGCATAAATTCCATACCGCTTAAGTCCTTGCAGGAGTGCACCCGGCGGCGGCAGTGCCCCCCGGCAAAGGATACCACCAGATCCCCGTCCGGGTGGGTATCAAACATGGCCCCCAGGTCCTTCAGCCATTCCACGATCAGAGGCGCATCGTGCACCAGCGCCCAGACCAGCTCCCGCTTATTCTGGAACCTTCCTCCGCCAATGGTATCCAGAAAATGCAAATAGGGAGAGTCATTGGGCTGGGTGGCGGCGGCAATACCTCCTTCCGCCATCATGGTATTGGCATCGCCCAACCTCAGCTTGGTGGTCAGGAGCACCCGCGCTTCATTTTCGTGGGCAATGAGGGCGGCAGTGGCTCCCCCACCACCCCCGCCCACCACCAGGACATCCACATCGTAATCTATACGGCTGAGATCCACCCGATCTGGGTCAATACGGCTGTAGGCCTCCAGGAGGTCCACCAGTTCATTTTGCATGCGCTGGCCTTTATTGGGACCCACCCTTACCGGCCGCATCCCATCCGGACGGAAGTCGGGGTGGCATTGCTCGAGCAGGCGGTTTTTTTCTTCCGGCGTCAGGCGCGGGATCTCCTGCTGGAGGCGAAAGGCACGGGTAGCTTCCAGCTTGCGAATTGATTCCTGCATTTCTATGGGATAGCCCACCTGAAATCTCCTCCCCCGCATTATAGCTTTTCAAATTCCCGTTCTAAATAGAGCTTCTTCAACTCTTCTTCACTGGCAGCGGCAATCCCGGCCAGAGCCTGATCGTGCAGGCCCGCCCGGATTTCGGCCACCCGGTCTTTCAGGTGCCGGGGTTTGGGCCTCATATGTTTGCTGTAGTAACGGCGGACAAAGATAGCAATGTTGTACGGCACCAGCTGGGCCGGACAGCGGGCGGCACAGAGACCGCACATAATGCAATCAAAGGACAGTTCCGCCGCCCGGGCAAAATCCCCCCGCAGCGCCGCCGCCACGTAATACATGGGCTGTAATTTCTGCGGACAAACGCTGGTGCAGGTATTGCACCCCAGGCAGCGGGTGGCTTCGGGATAAAGCTGCAATAGAGTTTCTAAAGGCGAACCCACCTTGTCAAGGTCATAAACGGCCTTATTTACAGGGAAGTAAGGCAATTGCATGAGGGTCATATGGGGTGTAACCGGCGTCTGGCAGGCCAAACCGACCTGTATCCGGAAGTTGCCGGGCACCCGGTATACCGTGGCACAGGCGCCGCAGAAACCGCCCCGGCAACCACAGCCGCGGATAAGCTGGTAACCTGCCCATTCCAGGGCCTTCATAATAGTAAGTCCTTCGGGTACCTCGTAGCGCTTCCCCATGATGTAAATTGGAATTAACGACTCTCCCACAGGGGACCACCTCCTTACCCGCGCATTTTGTCTACAATGGCCTCGGCCATTTCGGAGGTGCTGGCGCTGCCTCCCAGGTCGCAGGTCACCACACGTCCTTCGCGGATGACTTCAGCCAGCGCCCTTTCCACCTTAGCCGCCGCTTCTTTTTCACCCAGGTATTTCAGCATCATGACTGCGGAAAAAATCATGGCCGAGGGGTTTACCTTGTTCTGCCCGGCGTATTTGGGGGCACTACCGTGAACGGGTTCAAAGATGGCTATATCGGTGCCGATATTAGCCCCCGGGGCCATCCCCAGACCGCCCACCAGGCCGGCACAGAGGTCCGATATGATGTCCCCGTAGAGGTTGGGCATCACCAGCACATCGTACAGCTCCGGTTTTTGCACCAGCTGCATGCACATGTTGTCCACAATGCGATCCTCAAACTCAATTTGGGGGTAATCCTCGGCTACCTTCCGGGCCACGGCCAGAAACAGGCCGTCGGTGCACTTCATGATGTTGGCTTTATGGACCACAGTCACTTTTTTGCGTCCTTCCCGCACTGCATATTCAAAGGCAAAGCGGACGATCCGTTCCGCCCCCCGGCGGGTGATAACCTTGATGCTTTCGGCCGCATCTTCGCCCACCATGTGTTCGATACCGGCATACAGGTCCTCGGTATTTTCCCGGACGACCACCAGATCCACATTATCGTAGCGCGATTTAACGCCCTGGTATGTACGGGCAGGACGGAGATTGGCGAACAAATCAAACTCCTTGCGCAGGGCCACATTAACACTGCGGAAACCGGTGCCCACGGGAGTGGTCAGGGGGCCCTTCAGGGCCACCTTGTTTTTTCTAATGGAGGCCAGGGTGTCCTCCGGCAAAAGCTCACCGTACTCCCTCAGGGCGGTTTCTCCGGCCAGTTTTTCCTCCCACTGAATATCCACTCCGGTAGCGGCCAGGACCGTCCTGGTAGCCGCCGTGATATCGGGTCCAATGCCGTCTCCGGGAATCAGGGTAATGCGGTACATGCCAGCCCCTCCTTTTGTGTGCTGTTACCAGTTAAACTTCCGGCCAGAAAATCCGGCGCGGCACATAAACAAAACCATCCATGATGCGGCGGGCCGTCCGGGCCACCGCAGCTTTTTCCAGCCGCGGATTGCCGCCGGCATCGCGGGTAATTTCAATTTCAAATTCCAAAGTGCCCGAAGGATGTCCCAACCTGACCACTTTTCCCTGCCGGGCAGATGGGCCCAGGACCTCGCTGACCACCGTCCCCTCCAACCTGGCTGCCGCCGACGTGCAGATCCCACCCGTTACGGCGAAGGCCTTGTGCATCTTCTGCATGGACATGGTCCGCGCCACCAGGTCAATCTGGCCGGCTTCGATAACCCGGCCGTCGCTGGTTTTGTAGGCACAGGGCGGGGAGACAAAGACGATCTTGGGTACCGCCGGGCTTTTCGCCGTAGCCTCCAGACGGTGCGCAAACCCCATCATTTCGGCGGCAATGCTCCGGATCTCTTCAATGCGTGCCAGTAACTGCGGGTCGCTGTTGACCGCATCCGGCAGTTCCACGCCGGTCAGCCCCAGGTCCGCGGCCTTAAAAAACACCGCCGGGTTGGCGGCATCCACCAGGGACACCGTCAGCCTGGTCCCGTCGGACAGGGTTATTTCATCCTTTAAATTGCCGGTCGGGAGCAACTTTCCCGTTACCGCTCCACCGGAATCCAGGAAGTTTAAAGTGATGCGGGCGCCGGTACCCGGCACGCCATCGATGGCCAGATCACCCTCGGTGACCGCCCTCCCATCCCTAACGGGAACTTCCGCTGCAATGATTTTCCCGGTGTTGGTGTTAAAGATGCGTACCGTGGTTACCGGCTCCACTGCTTTAACCAGACCCTCGTCGATGGCAAAAGGACCCACGGCGGAAGAAATATTGCCGCAGTTGCCCTTATAATCCACCAGGGGGGCAGTAATGCTGACCTGCCCGAAGGTATAATCCACATCGGCGTCGGGCCTGCTGGAGCGCCCGATAATGGCCACCTTACTGGTCAGGGAGTCCGCCCCGCCCAGGCCGTTTATTTGCCGGGGGTCGGGACTGCCGAAGATGGCCAGGATCACCCGGTCCCGTGTTTCAGGATCCCGGGGCAGGTCGTTTTCCAGCAGGAAAACCCCTTTGCTGGTACCTCCCCGGATAATCGCGCAGCGTATTTTTTCAAACTCCCGCACGCCCAATCAACCTCCTTTTCTCATCCCGTCGGATAAAATGGGTTAAAAAACATAAAGGCAACCAGCATGTAACCGTAAGTTACAACTGGTTGCCTTATCCACTCTTACCGCCCGGTCTGCCCGCACGGTGGTGAATAACTGCAGTTGCACCGAAGTTCCCGGCTATAAAGCTCATCAAAGGGAACTCCTCGGAAGATCGCTTTTGGAATTGTACACAAAATACATGGATTTCATCTTTAATTTTAGCGCATTAGCGAGGGCAGGTAAAGGGAAATTTTCGGGAACAAAACCAGGCATATAAGGGTAAGGATCATAACCACTACAAATGGCAATACACCCTTGACGACTTCTTCCAGACGCTCCCGACCAATCCCGCTAACAACAAAAAGGTTCAATCCCACGGGAGGAGTAATCATGGCCAGTTCCATATTGATGACCATAATGACAGCAAAATGGATCATGTTGATATCCAGGTGTTTGATTATTGGTATCAAAATGGGAAGGGTGATCAGTACGATGGAAACAGCCTCCAGAAAAGTGCCCATTACAAAGAACATGGTGTTTACTGCCACCCAGAACATACCCACCCCCAAATTGCTATTGGCGATCCATTGAGCGATTTTAGCGGGAATCTGTTCACTGGCTAAATACATGGCAAACGTCATGGCTGCAGGAATAATCAAGAAGATCATTGAAGTGATGCCTATGGCTTCCCTGAGGATGGAGCGAAATTTGTTCCAGGTCATTTCACGATAAATAAAGGTGGTCACAAAAAGGGCGTAAAAGACGGACACAATTGAAGCTTCTGTGGGCGTGCAGACCCCGCCGTAAATGCTACCCAGAATGAGCACGGGGAGCAAAAGCCCGGGAATGGCTTTCCAGGTGTATTGCCACCTGGTTTTCCAGTCGGCCCTGGGCTCACCGCCGTAATTTTTCAGGCGTGCATAAATGATGGCTGTAAGCAGGAGCACACCGCCCAGGAAAATGCCCGGTAACACACCAGCCATAAACAGTTTACCGATGGACTCATTAGCCGTTACCCCGATGAGCACAAAGGTAATGCTGGGCGGGATCAAAATACCCAGGGTGCCGGAAGCAGCCACCAGCCCCATGGCGTAACGCTTCTCATACCCGGCCTCTACCATGGCCGGTATAAGAATACCTCCGACGGCGGCAGCGGTGGCCGGACTGGAACCCGAAATGGCGGCAAAGATCATGCAGGCCAGGATGGTTACTACCGAAAGCCCTCCCCGCAGGTGGCCGACCCAGGCCCGCAGGGCGGCAATCAGGTACCTGGAAATCCCCCCGTGGGCCATAATGGCACCGGCCAGGACAAAACCGGGAATGGCCATAAGCGGAGGGGACTCCAGGGCGGAAAACATCTTCTGGGCCACCATGTACAGGTTGAAGTCCGTAGTTAAGGCTAATACCAGGACACTGGAAATGGCCAGGCTCAGGGCAATGGGTACATGTAAAAGGAACAAAATGATGAAAATACTAAAGAGTAGGGCTGCCTCCATGATGCGACATTACTCCTTTCTGTCCATCCTCGGTTTCCCCGGACCCTGCCACCGGCCTGTCCTTTCCCCCATTTTTTAAAAGGTGGTACAACTCTTCAATATACCGGATGCAAAGCATAAAAGCAGCAATGGGAACAAAAAAGTACACCGCCCACAAGGGAAACTGCGTATTTAAGGACCGCTGTCCTGTATGCAGGTATTTGGTTTCCAAAATGTATCCCAGGTAAGTCAGGAACAGGCAGAACAAAATGCTGGCAATGCTGGCAAAGATACTCACATAGCGTTGTACCTTTGACGGCATATAATTGTACAAAAGACTAACCCGGATGTGACGCCCGTCCCGCTGGGCGATGCTCCAACCCAGAATACACCCCCAGACGAGTATATAAGTAGAAATCTCGTCCACCCAAAACAGGGGGTTTTTAAACACATAGCGGCTGATTACCCCGTAAAAGATCAGGGTTACTCCCGCAAAGAAAAAGATACCGGCAATGGCCTCCTCGAAGGCGGAATAAATACGCTGGAGACGGCTCATATTTTCCCCCCTTCACCCGTTAAAACCGGGGGAACCCGGGTGCACCGTTTATGGTACACCCGAAACCTCCCGCACTAAACCCTTCTCAGGGCTGAAAACTTATTGATTCAACTTTTTCGCTTCCTCAAAGAGCTCCTTACCAATGACAGGTTCGTACTTGGCCCATACCGGCTGCATGGCCTCCACGAAGGCCTGGCGTTCCTCCGGAGTTAACTCGTGCACCTTGATTTTCTGCTTCAATTTAGCCAGGCTTTCCTGGTCCAGCTGATCGGCCAGTTGCCGCTCATATTCCGTCGCTTCCTTCAGGCACTGTTCAACAGTTTCCCGAATATCCGGTGGGAGGCCATCCCAAAATTGTTTGTTTGCAATCACGATATAGGAAAGATTATTGACATTGGCTACAGTAAGATATTTCAGTACTTCGTCATATTTTTCGTGTTCTATGTTATCAAAGGTAGCAATAGTTCCGTCGACAACTTTTTGTTGAAGGGCGGTATAAACTTCACTAAACGGAATATTGGCAGTTCCCGCACCCAGTGCCTGGAAAATATCTACCAATACACCACCGGCGGGAATCCGGAACTTCAGACCTTTAAAATCCTCAGGTTTTTTCAATTCCTTTTTGCTGTTCATGAACTGCCGCATGCCGTTGGGCCAGGCAGTAAGACCGACCATGCCCTGGCTTTCCAGGCTTTGCAACAACTTCTTACCTGCTTCACTATCCCAAAATCTGGCCGCCCCCTGGTTATCTTTAAACAGGAAAGGCATGTCCCCGATCTGAAAACGCTGGTCGAAACTGATTAACTTACCGGCGGATGGGGCGATAAACTGGACGTTATTGGCTTGAAGGGCTTCAAACTCGTCTTTATCGCCATACAACTGGGAGGACGGAAATACCTGAATTTCTACCCGCCCGTTGGTGCGCTCCTTTACCAGGTCCGCAAACTTTTGCGCTGCAAGACCCTTAGGTGTACCCGGAGCAGTAACGTGACTGAACTTAGCCACTATTTTTTCAGTAGACTGGTTTTGAGCCGCTTCTTTTTTGCCGCCACAACCTGTCAGTAAAAGTGTGAACAACGTCAACAAAGCTAACAGGGAAAGCAAGTAGTTCCGCTTTCTCATTTGTGATACCTCCTCCAAAATAATTAAAGTTTTTTCTTTGTATCTCTTTTTCCCAAACATCACCCCCCTGTGCGAACATAAGTAAAAGTCAAAACCAAAACAAAAATCCGAAAATAAAAATAGGTAACCGTTGACGCCCGGCGTACAACTGGCTACCTATCTACTCGCACCGCCCGATCGCTCGGTCGATTGTAGATATTACAGTTGACGGACTTTATTAAAGACACTTTTTTCGTTTTAAAGACGCTTTTTTTATTTTTTTCGCTACCTGGCCTTTTGACTTGCCTGCCCGGAACCGCTCAGGTAAGTCCGGTACAAGTCCTTAAGGGCGGCAATCAGGGCATTCTGCGCCGCCCCGTGATAGCACTCCTTAATTTGCTGGATTGGTTCTTCTATCCCTTCCAGCAGGCTATGTCCCACCAGAATTGATCTGATATACTCCTGTGCCAGCGGAGTAACCAGTGTGCAGGATGCCTGCACAATAACGCCGTACTTGCGATCAATTTCCGCAACAATGGCCAGGGTACCATATATACCCTTGGCCGCCATGCCCTGGGGAAGACTGGCATGGCCGGCCACAAACACCGTCTTTTTCACCTTCAAGCCTCCATACTATCCCGCTGCAAGCATAAAAGTCACTGTTGCAAATTTTTTGAAAACCAAGTGGGTTGAGTATTCGACATAAATATTTAATTTTCCTGCTGTCCGGGGTTAAAAATTTTTCTGGGTTCCACCAGGGATTTAACCACCCACACCGCATTGATCAGTAACAGTGCACCGGTAACCGGGAAAACAGCATGCACACTAAACCGGGCGGCAATCAATCCTCCGGTCAGCGGCCCGGCAAAATTGCCCAAAAAAGTGGCACTGGAAATTATGCCATAGGCCTTCCCCCGCTTTTCCCTCGGGAAAAGGTGCCCCACTATGGCATTGGCGGACGGGAAAATGCCCGCCATGCAAAAGCCCAGGAGAAATCTTAAAATGCCCAGTTGCCAGGGGGAACTGGCCAGAGTTTGGGCCAGATACAGAAAACCCGCACCGGTAAGGGACAGCACCAGGGTTAACTTATAGCCGGATCTGTCACTGCGACGCCCCAGCACAGGGGCTCCCAGCACATTGGCCACACCCGTGGAAGCAATGATTATCCCGGCGATTAAGGACAGAAAGCGCTCATCCTGGTATAAGGATTTCACAAAGATAGGTACCATTGGTTCCACAATGCGTACGGACAGCTGGGCAACGAAAATAACGACAAAAACAACCCAGAGAGGGGTTTGTCCGGGGGAAGATCCACTTTCCTCCGCCGGATTGTGAATATGCCGTACGGTGCAGCCAGGGCAAAAATTTTCCCTGATCAAACCATATACCATTATCGCTGCCAGGGCGTTAATCAGGGTAATCAAATGGAAAACCTGATGGTATCCGTAAAGGCTGGCTATTATTCCACCGAACAGGGGGCCTGTTATGGTTCCCGCCACCTGGGCCGTCTGCAAAAGTCCAAGGGCATAACCCAGGTGCTCTTCGGGTGTATTTACTGCCACCAAGGCAATGGCTGCCGCATTGAAGCCACTGAAGGCCCCCATCAAAGCCCGAATAGCCGTAAACTGGTAAACATTCTGCGCCAGGCTTAAAAAGACGGCAAATGTCGCCAGGGCAACCAGTGAACGCAGAACCATAATTTTACACCCAAGGCGATCCGTCATATTCCCCCACACCGGGGACATAATGGCCGAAGCCAGAAAATTGGCCGAGGCAATGATACCCGTCCAGACGGTTACGTCTCCTGGTTCTGTAACGCCCAGTTTCTCAATATAGAAGGGAAGAAAAGGCATGATCAGCTGCATTGAAGACATGACCAGAAACTGGGTCAGGCACAGGACGTATAAGTTTTTCTTCCATAGCAATCTTTTTTCCCCCGATGACTCTCGTGGCCCAATTCAGCCGTAATAAGAAACTGCCGCAAAAGCAGCCGGAAGGAAATCTTCCCCCGGATTGGCGACAGTATCAATTACAGTCCTATTCATTCCTTCTGCACCGGAAGCATTTTCCCTCTGGCAGTTTCTAACAGGTAATTAATCTCCCGGAAATGTGCTCCCATCCAAAACAACCTCATTTTAAGCAGGAACCTTTACCGAAAAGGTTTTAGCCATTTCAAATCCCAGCTCCAGCGCCTTCAGATTCAAAGACTCTGTACCCCTGGGGATGCGCGACAAAAGGGCCTGCTCCAGGGTCTGGCGGGAGACAGCACCGGTCAGCCCGGCCAGCATACCCAGCGCCACTATATTGGCCACCAGTTCCTTGCCCACCTTTTCCCGGGCCAGGCGGCTAATGGGGAAGCCGTACACCCGGGCGGGAGTGGGCGGCACATTTTTCACGTATGTGTTATCCACAATCAGCAGGCCGCCCTTTTTGACTTTCCCGGCATATTTATCGGCCGCATCCTGGCTCATGGCCAGGACTACATCGGGCAAGACCACTTTGGGGTAATCAATTTCACCGTCACTGATAATCACTTCCGCCTTGCTGGCGCCACCCCGGGCTTCCGGACCGTAGGACTGGGCCTGCACGGCGTTTTTGCCCTCCCGGATGGCCGCATCGGCTAAGATAACGCCCGCCAGG
Organism: Desulfovirgula sp.; assembly: GCA_020725525.1. Lineage (GTDB taxonomy): Bacteria > Bacillota > Desulfotomaculia > Desulfotomaculales > Desulfovirgulaceae > Desulfofundulus. The sequence goes on along the minus strand of DYEX01000130.1, from coordinate 27,603 downwards.
ATCAGGCCCTGGCCACCCGAACCGCTCAACCTGAATTCTATCGTTCTGGGCATTTTAATCATCTCCTTTTTTTCTCTCACTGGTTTTTGCCCTTTGTCCTGGCAATGATTTCTTCGTACATGGCGGTGTATTCGGGAGCTTCCCCCCTGTACAACTCACCAATGATTATTTTATCCTGCAGCTCCTCCGGGCTCATTTTTTCCGCCTGTTTCACCGTTACCGCTTGTTCCTTCTGCCAGAGAAGCATTTGCAACCCGTTGCCCATTTTGTTGCGCCGCCCGTAACCCACCGGACAGGCGGTGATGGCCTCAATGACGCTGAAGCCCTTGTTTCTGGCTCCGGCCACAATCAATTTTTCCAGCATGGTGGCATGATAGGTGGTGGCCCGGGCCACATAGGTGGCGCCGGCACCTTTAGCCAGTTCGGCAATATCAAAGCTTCGCTCTATATTCCCGTAGGGGGCGGTAGTTGCCCTTTTGCCGGGAGGAGTGAGGGGTGAATATTGCCCCCCGGTCATACCATAGATGCTGTTGTTAAAAATGATGGCCGTGAGGTCTATATTGCGCCTGGCAGCGTGTATAAAGTGATTGCCGCCGATGGCTGTGGCGTCGCCGTCTCCCATCAAGACAAAGACATCCAGTTCAGGCCTGGCCAGTTTGATACCGGTGGCAAAGGCCAGCGCCCGCCCGTGGGTGGTATGCAGGGTGTTGAAATCCAGATAACCCGCCGCCCGGGAAGAACAGCCGATGCCGGAAACCACCACGGTTTTGTCCGGGTCGTACCCCAGCTCTTCAATGGCCCTGACCAGCGCCGATAGAACTATGCCGTTGCCGCAACCGGGACACCAGATATGGGGAAACCGGTCAGACCGCAGGTGGGATTCAACCTGACTGAGCATCCGTTGTCACCTCCTTGATGGCGGACAGGATTTCGTCAAAGGTGATCAGTTCCCCGTTCAGCCGGTTAACCCCCGTCACCCTCACCCGGCCCTGCACTGCCCGCTCCACTTCTCCTTTGAGCTGGCCCAGGTTCATTTCGGCGACAATGACGGCCCGGGCCTGCCGGGCAAGCTCCGCTACCTCTTTTTCCGGGAAGGGCCAGATGGTTACCGGCCGGAACAGCCCCGCCTTGATACCCGCCGCCCGGGCATCCTTGACCGCCCGTTTAGCCGATCTGGCCACCGCACCATAAGCAACCACAACTACCTCCGCATCCTCCAGCTGATAGCCCTCTACGGTAATCACATCATCCAGATGATCGTAAATTTTCCGGTGCAGCCTCAGAATTAGATTTTCGGCAACCTGAGGGTCGGTGGTGGGATTGCCTTTTTCATCGTGCACCAGCCCCGTTACGTGGTAACGGTAACCATCTCCGAAGTTGGCCATGGGCGGCACGCCGTCATCGCCTGGGCGGTAGGGGTAATAATCTTTCGGCTCCACCGCCGGCTTTTTACGCTCAATTACCTCCACTTCCCCGGCCCGGGGCAGAATCACCCGTTCCCGCATGTGACCGATCACTTCGTCCATGAGCAGGATCACCGGTACCCGGTACTTTTCCGATAGATTCACCGCCCGGATGGCCAGCATGTACGCTTCCCGCACCGAGGCAGGGCAGAGGACGATAACCGGGTGATCGCCGTGGGTTCCCCACCTGGCCTGCATCACATCCCCCTGGGCCGGGGCGGTGGGAATACCCGTACTGGGACCCCAGCGCTGTACATTGACAATCACGCAGGGAATTTCAGCCATAGCCGCATAGCCGATGTTTTCCTGCTTCAGCGAAAAGCCCGGCCCGCTGGTGGCCGTAAGGGCCTTCACCCCGGCCAGGGAAGCACCGATTACCGCGGCCATACTGGCGATCTCATCTTCCATTTGGATGAACTTACCGCCTAACCCGGGCAGGCGCTCAGCCATCAGCTCGGCAATCTCTGTGGAGGGGGTGATGGGGTAGCCGGCAAAAAAACGCACCCCGGCCGCCAGGGCCCCTTCCACCACAGCCTCGTTGCCCTGCATCAGGCGGGCCATTTCCACCACATCGCTCATTGTTCCTTCACCTCTATGCCGATGGCAAAGTCCGGGCAGTGGATTTCACACCGGCCGCAGCCAACGCAGCGATCGGGATTTACCACCGCAACCTTGCCCGAACCATCCAGGGAGAGCACTTCCTTGGGGCAAAGGGCGACGCAAATCCCGCACCCCTTGCACCAGCCTTGCCGCACCTGTATTTTTATAGCCCGTGGAATAGCTAAAGCCTCAGCCATTACTATCACCTCGCGCGGTTCAACTTCTACTTGATTATACTCGCAAGAGTTATGCCAGACTTTATGTAAATGCTGGCAGGCGCACGGAATATGCGGCAAGATCTGTGCTATCACGGCTACTGGAAAAAATAAAGCAGGAAGTAAGCACTTCCTGCTGCAAAATTTTCAGCCATCTATCTCAAACCGAAACGGATAGCCATCTCATTATGCGACGACGGGGTAAACTTTGCCAGCATTGCCGCTAAATTTGGCACTTCCGGCATTGATCTCAAATTGAGAAGATCAGGCTTCCTTCCCCGTCAGGGCACCCACGGGGCAAACTCTGGTACATTCGCCGCAACCGTTACAGCCCGATTGGCCAAGGGGAACATCCCCAAAGGTGGTTACTTTGCGCTCAAACCCCCGCCGGGCAAAACCCAGCACTCCGGTGCCTTTTTCCCGGCAGGCCCATACACACCGCCCGCAGAGGACACACTTGCCGGGGTCGTAGCGCACTACCGGGCTGGAGTCGTCCACCTGCAGATTCCGTTCCAGCTTTCTCAGCCGTTTCACCCGCAGGGAGAAGCGGCGTTCCCGGGCAATCCTTTGTAATTCGCAGGAGCGGTTGCGGGGGCAGCTGGCGCAATCCAGGCGGTGATTGGACAAAAGGAGCTCAAAGGCCGTGTACACCAGGCGGTCCACCCGCGGGCTGCGGGTGGACACCACCATCCCTTCCACTACCGGCTCGGTGCAGGCAGTTACCGGGCGCGGGTAGCCTTCGATCTCCACAAAGCACAACCGGCAGGCGGCAGCCGGGTGTTTTACTCCGGGAATGGCGCAAAGGTTGGGGATGTAGATGCCGTTTTCCAGGGCCGCCCAGAGCAGTTTTTCCCCTTCCCGCGCCTGCACGGTCCGGCCATCTATGGTTAAGGTGACTGTTTTCATACCTTACGCCCCCTTTCGGCCACCAGTTCCGGCGGCGAGAGCTTGATGACCGCTTTGTACTGGGGCGGGCATGCCTCCAGGCAGCTGGCGCACTTAACACATTTCTGCTGATCAATAACCTTAATGCGATCCTCGTTGGAATAAATGGCCTCCACCGGGCAGCTGCCCACGCAGGCATCACAGGAGCGCTCGCATTTTTCCGGCAGGATGTAGTAGGCAATCAGCTCCTGGCACATCAGCGCCGGGCAGCGGTGTTCCTTGATGTGGGCCTCGTATTCGTCCCGGAAATAGCGGATGGTGCTCAGTACGGGATTGGGTGCCGTTTTGCCCAGGCCGCATAAAGAACCCGCCTTCACATCTTCAGCCAGTTCTAAAAGCAAGTCGATGTCCTCGGGCCTGCCCTGCCCTTTAGTAATGGCCTCCAGGATCTCTAACATCTGCCTGGTTCCCAGGCGGCACATGGTGCACTTGCCGCAGGACTCCTTCTGGGTGAAATCCAGGAAAAACCGGGCCACCTCCACCATGCAGTCGTCCTCATCCAGGATGACCATTCCGCCGGAACCCATCATGGCTCCGGCCTGGCTTAAAGAGTCGAAATCTATGGGCATATCCAGGGCCGCTTCAGGCAGGCACCCTCCCGACGGACCGCCAATCTGCACGGCCTTAAAGGACTTACCTTTGGGAATACCGCTGCCCACGTCATAAACCAGTTGTCTTAGAGTGGTGCCCATGGGCACCTCGGCCAGGCCGGTATTGACCACTTTTCCGGCCAGGGCAAAGACGGCTGTGCCGGGGCTGCCGGCAGTACCGGTCTCCCTGAACCATTGGGCGCCCCGCTCAACAATATGGGGCACGTAGGCCAGGGTCTTCACATTGTCAATTACCGTAGGCTTACCCCACAATCCCGCCGTGGCCGGAAAAGGCGGCCGGTGGCGGGGAATGCCGGGCTCCCCTTCCATGGAGGCAATCAGGGCCGTTTCCTCGCCGCAGACAAAGGCCCCGGAACCCTGGAAAACATCCACGTCAAAGCTAAAACCGCTGCCCAGGACATTGTCGCCCAAAAGGCCGTACTGGCGAGCCTGTTCGAGGGCCTTTTTCACCCTTTCCACGGCCAGGGGATACTCGGCGCGGATATAGAAATAGCCCCGGCGGGCTCCCACCGCGTAGGCGGCAATGGCCAGCCCTTCCAGCACCTGGTGGGGGTTTGACTCCAGGATGGCCCGGTCCATAAAGGCCCCCGGGTCTCCCTCATCGGCGTTGCAGATCACAAACTTCTCCTCCCCCGGCGCCAAACGGCAGGTTTCCCACTTGCGTCCGGTGGGGAAACCGGCCCCGCCCCGTCCCCGCAGGCCGGAAGCCTTTATTTCTTCCACCACCCGATCCGGCTCCCGGGTCAGGGCTCCGGCCAGGGCGGCATACCCGCCCAGGGCGATGTAGTGCTCGATTTGCTCAGGGTCAATTAGACCACACTTGTCCAGAATAATGGACTTTTCAATCATTCCCCGGGGAAAATCGGTAAGGGCCGGAACCATATCGTTGGCTTCCAGCGCAGCCAGGGCAAATTCCAGGCAGGGGTCGTCACCGGCCAGGAAGTCCTGCACCAGCCGGCCGGCAATGCCCTCTGTAACGTAGCCGTAACAGATGGGCGGAAAACCGGGTTTGTAAATGGTAACCATGGGTTCGGCATAACAATGGCCCATGCATCCTACTTCCAAAACATGGGCGTCAATCCCGCGTCTCTCCAGCTCCCCTTTAATTACCTTCAAAATCTCCAGGGCCCCGGCCGCCCGGCCGCAGGTGGCGGTACCTACCAGAATCAGGGACCGGTCCCGCAGGCTCTGCCAGGCAGTCCTGGATTTTTGTTGTAATTTTACAAAAGTTTCTGCCACTATACTACTGCTGTTCAACTGCTTCCCCTTCTTTCTGCTGGCCTTTCGGGATTTTTACGCCAAAGGAAAAGAGCAATCCGTCCACCCGGGTGGGGGTTACCTTGCCGTGCACCTCTTCATCGATCACCGTTACCGGTGCCATGGTACAGCATCCCACGCAGGCCACCCTTTCCAGGCTGAATTCCCGGTCCGGCGTAACCTGGTTAACGTCAATGCCCAGCCGTCTCTTCCAGCAGTCCAGGATGATATTGCCCCCCTTCATGTGGCAGGCCGTGCCCATGCATACCTTGATCTGGTGTTTCCCCGGGGGAATGAGGCGAAACTGGTTGTAAAAGGTAGCCACGCTGTAAACGTCCACGGCCGGAATGCCCAGGTACTGCGCCACTTCCTCCATAGCCTCCCGGGGCACATAGCCCAGCTTTTCCTGTACCTGCTGCAAAATGGGAATCAGGTTCCCCCGGCCACCGGAGAAGCCCTGCAGGATATTTCTGGTTTGCTCTACCGCAATCCTTTTTTCCTCTTCGGTTAAGTTCATCGACATCTCTCCTGATTGCTTGATTAAATGAAAAACCGCTCAAAAAGAATCCGGGCAAACATAATCATAACGCTAAATATGTTAACGGTCAACAATTATGAATAATTTTTAATCTAACAGCGAGGGGGCCATCTACGGCCTGAAACCGGAAGCAGGAACGGCATGGCACTGTTTTCTACCTCCCAACCGAAAACCAAAGGGTTACCTTCCTGGTGAAAGTAACCCTTTTAGCTGACTAATTGTTTCGCTTTTCCAGATACCTTTCCAGCTTGCGCTTGACTCGCTGTAAGGCGTTGTCAATGGACTTGACGTGGCGCTTTAAGTCCTCGGCAATTTCCTGGTAGGACTTACCCTCCAGGTAGGACATCAGCACCTTCCATTCCAGGGAGCTCAAGATTTCCCCCATTTTTTCTTCGATATCATAGAACTCCTCCCGGCTGATGATTAACTCTTCCGGGTCGGCAATTTTAGTGCCGGAGATGACATCCAGAAGGGTGCGGTCGGAATCTTCGTCGTAAATGGGCTTGTTCAAGGAAACATAAGAGTTCAAGGGGATGTGTTTTTGCCGGGTGGCCGTTTTGATGGCCGTAATGATCTGCCTGGTAATACAAAGTTCTGCAAAGGCCCGGAAAGATGAAAGCTTGTCTAACCGGAAATCACGGATGGCCTTATAAAGGCCGATCATCCCTTCCTGAATGATGTCCTCCCGATCAGCCCCAATGAGGAAGTATGAACGCGCTTTCGCCCGGACAAAGTTTTTGTATTTATTAATCAGGTACTCCAGGGCCGCGTCATCACCTTCGCGGGCGTATTCCACCACTTCCTCATCGTCCATCATGTGATAACAGCTCGCACATTCCCTCTGGACGCTCAGACTCACAATATCCCCCCCGCTTTGTGTGTCCGGCTTTCCCCGCTTAAACAAAAGAAAAAGAAAAGCCTTTTCCGCCGTTCACCAGAAATCCGGGTAAAGAATAGATCCCGACACTCTTTTCTCCACACGGATCAAGGCATTTTCCCCGTACCTCTTTCTTTAATTTTGTCTAACTAATTATATCTCAGCCCCGGCAACCCGTCAAGAAAAATTAGGACTGGCTTTTATCTCGTTAGCCTTTTGGCCAGTCCTTTTTTCTTCGCCAGCGTTCAAAAATCAGGCGAATCTCGTCCACCAGGCGGTTTTCTAAGTAGGCATCGGCCGGCCGGCCGCTGTCGTAATGCTTTTTTCCTTCCTCCTGCGTGCGCTGGACCTTTTTCCACAGCTCCCGGGGCGTGATCCGGTAGGCACCCCGCCCCAGAATCATCCTCTGTTCGGCCCAGTCGTAGGTGGCCACATAAACCGTTCCCCGCCGGGACAGCTCCCCAACCAGTTTCTCGATGACCGCGTCGGCAGTTTCTCCCTCGGGGGTATAAATCACCTGCACCCCGTCGACATTTTCCGACCGGTCCCCGCCGTGTTTCACCTGGTGGGCATCAAAGACCACCACCACGTGCTCCCCGGTTAAAGCGGCATAATTGACTAAAATATCCACCAGCCGGGTGCGTGCATGCTCCAGACTCGACCCGGAAAGCTGTTCCAGTTCCGGCCAGGCATGAATGATGTTATAACCGTCAACGATCAGGTACTCGTCCATGGGCCTGTCTCCTCTGCCTGACCACCTCGTAGGCCAGCAGGGCCGCCGCCACCGAGGCATTCAGGGAGCCAACCCGCCCGGCCATGGGCAGTCTGACCAGCTGATCGCATTTTTCCCGCACCAATCTCCCCAGGCCTTTGTCTTCCCCGCCAATGACCAGGGCAATGGGGCCGTCCAAACGCACATCCCAGTATATGTCCCGGGCCGTCCCGCAGGCCCCGACCACCCAGAGCCCCCGCTCCTGGAGGTAAGTAATGGTCCGGGCCAGATTGGGCACCCGGGCCACCCGGACATATTCCACCGCCCCGCAGGAAGCCTTGACCACCGCCGGGGTAAGGGGTGCCGAACGGCGCCGGGTAACAACCACACCGTGTGCCCCGGCGGCATCGGCCGTGCGCAAAATGGCCCCCAGGTTGTGGGGATCTGTGATTTCGTTCAGCAGGATTAAAAAGGGATCTTGAGGGTACGCGGCAGCCAGGATGTCGTCCACGGAAACGTATTCTCTGGCCGCCGCCACGGCTACCACTCCCTGGTGCGGGGCATCCTTAACCAGCCCGTTCAGATGGGACCGGTCCACGTACTGGACGGGTATCCCCCGTTCCCGGGCCAGGTTGAAGATTTCCTGCAGGGCGCCGCTGCCGGTTCCTTTAGCCACCAGGAGCTTGTTAATGGACCGGTTGGCCGCAAGGGCCTCTTTTACCGGGTGGCGGCCGGCAATGATATTTTCACCAGCCGCCTTTTGGACACTCATCCTTCCTCCACCACCTGACGGGCCAGGGCAATGATTTTTTCCAGACGACCGCTTTGCCCGGACAGGTACAGATAACCTACCAGACTTTCCAGCCCCGTGCTGTAGCGGTAGCTGATCACATCGGAGCCCCGGGGTGGGTGGCCGCTCCGGGCATTGCGGCCCCGCCGGGCAACGGCAGCTTCCGCTTCGGTAAGCTCACCTTTCAGGGCATGCATCACCCGGGCCTGCGTATCGGCCCGTACATATTTTATGGTTTCCTGATGCAGTCGATTCACCGAGGTGATCCCCCGGGCCACCAGATGTTGACGAATGGCCAGTTCATACACAGCATCGCCAATATAAGCCAGCACCAGGGCCGGCAAATGTTCCGGATTCGGAAGGATCTCCCCGGGTAAGGACATAGCCAAGGCAACCGGTCTCCTTATCCCTGTCTTTTCCAGCGCACCCCAGAGGGTGTATCTTCCAGAATAATGCCCAGTTCCTTTAAACGGTCCCGGATGTGGTCGGCAGTGGCCCAGTCCTTTTTCGCCCTGGCCTGCTGCCGCACTTCCAGCAACAAATTGATCAGGGCTTCCTCAAGGCCATCGCTTTTTGCATGCCGCCCCTCGATGAGCATACGCCCGGCCCTTTCATCAACCCGGAAAAGGCCCAGCACTTCGTTAAAGGAGCGGAAAAGATCCATGGCCTTTTCCAGGGCAGCCCGGCAGGGAGACCCGGCGGCGCTATGCAGGTAAGCATTGACTTCCCGGGCCAGTTCAAAGCAAATGCCCACCGCCAGGGCGGTGTTAAAATCGTCATCCATGGCGGTCACAAAATCCCGGTGGTATTTTTCCAGGGCGGCCATAAATTCTTCATCTTCGGGTTTTGATTGTTCCCGGGACGGCCGGTCCAGGGCCTCGGTTAACAGGCGGATGCTGTTTTTAAAGCGTTCCAGTCCCCGCCCGGCGGCGGCCATCTTTTCGTCGTCGAAATCCAGCGGGCTGCGGTAATGGGTGGAAAGGAGGAAGAAACGTACTACCTCCGGGGGAAACTTGTCCAGAATTTCCCGCACCAGAAAGAAGTTACCCAGGGATTTGGACATTTTTTCCTGGTTAACCGTGATAAAACCATTATGCATCCAGTAGCGGGCAAATGGCTGCCCGCTGGCCGCCTCGGCCTGGGCAATTTCATTCTCATGGTGGGGGAAGACCAGGTCAAAGCCTCCTCCGTGAATGTCGAAGTTATTCCCCAGGTATTTTAAAGCCATGGCCGAGCATTCAATGTGCCAGCCGGGACGCCCTTTGCCCCAGGGGCTGTCCCAGGCCGGTTCGCCGGGTTTGGCCGCCTTCCACAGGGCGAAATCCATGGGGTGTTTTTTGCGGGGATCCACCTCCACCCGGGCTCCCGCCTGCATTTCCTCCAGGGTGCGCCCGGACAGTTTGCCGTACTCGGGAAAGGCGCTGATGTCAAAGTAGACATCCCCATCCACCACATAGGCGGCCTTCTTTTCAATAAGGGTACTGATGAGATCGATGATTTCCGGGAGGTGCTCGGAAACCCTGGGGTGTACATCGGCCGGCCGCACATTTAAGGCCCCGGCGTCCCGGTAGTATTCGTCAATATATTTGCGTGCCAGGGCCAGGGCATCGACACCTTCTTCCCGGGCCCGGTTGATGATCTTGTCGTCGATGTCTGTAAAATTCTGAACATACTTTACCCGGTAGCCCCGGTACTGGAAATACCGCCGCACGGTGTCAAAAAAGACCAGGGGGCGGGCGTTGCCCAGGTGGATGAAGTTATAGGTGGTGGGCCCGCAGACATACATATCCACCCGCCCCGGCTCCCGGGGAATAAATTTTTCCTTACGCCTGGTTAAAGTATTGTATATTTCCATGGAACAATCGCTCCTCTAAATTCACGTTGTGAGATAAGTCGCTCCTTAAGGGACGACCGCCGCCCGTTTTGTTTCTGGTTTTGCGACAGTACCTATGAAGTAACCTGTACGCCGGTCCTGAGCTCACAGGGCTTCGTTTCAGGACCGGCGTACCGCCCCCTCACGACTCGTTTGGCCGGGAAAAGGCGCCCTGCACCACGGCGTCACAAGACTTTAAGGGTTCGGCCGGCTTGCTGTCCGCCAGCTTTTTCTCCAGTTCCAGGACCCGTTTTTCCAGGCGCTCAATGTTGTGCATCAGGCAGTTAATTACTTCCGCCACCGGGTCGGGCAGCAGGTCGTGGCGCAGGTCAATATCCGGCGCGCTGGCCGAACCCACCCGCTTGCCGTCCTGGATGACCACCTTGCCGGGCACCCCCACCACGGTGCTGTTTGGAGGTACGGGCTTGAGCACCACCGACCCGGCGCCGATCTTGGAGTTGTCCCCGACGGTAAAGGAGCCGAGAATTTTGGCGCCGGCGCTGATGACCACATTGTTGCCTATGGTGGGGTGGCGCTTGCCCTTTTCCTTCCCCGTTCCTCCCAGGGTTACTCCCTGGTAGATGGTCACGTTATCGCCAATTTCCGCCGTTTCCCCGATGACCACCCCGGCCCCGTGGTCAATGAACAGCCCCTGGCCGATCCTGGCTCCGGGGTGAATTTCAATCTGGGTGAGGAAGCGGGAGATATGGGAAATCAACCGGGCAATGGTGAAGAGCCGCTTCCGGTAAAAGAAATGGGCTATCCGGTGCATGATAATGGCATGCAGGCCGGGATAGCAGAGCAGTACTTCCAGAAGGCTTTTGGCCGCCGGATCCCGTTCAAATACCGCCTGTATGTCTCGCTTCAGCTGCTTGAACATAACCCCAACCTCCAGGTGGCAGACCGGAGCATGGATACAATTAACCTGCCCGGGCCAGGCGGGCCAGCACCTTTTCCTTGCCCAGGAGGGGGATGACCTGGAAAAGTTCCGGGCCGTGGGTCCGGCCGGTAAGGGCCACCCGGATGGGCAGGTAAACTTTCCGGGCGCCCAAACCCAGTTCCCTGGGCAGCTTTTTCAACATGCTCCGGGCAGTTTCTTCATTCAATCCATCTGTAGCCTCGATTTTCTCCGCCAGGGCGGCCAGGATGCGGGGAACCTGCTCCCCGGCCAGCACCGAACGGGCCTCTTCATCTTCCGGCTCCACTTCCGGCGCAAAGAAAATGTCCACATGCCGGGTAACCTCGGACAGGTTGGTCAGGTAATCCCGTACGGCCGCCACCAGTTGTTTCAACCATTGATATTGCTCCGGAGTTACTTCTCCGGAAATATATCCGGCCTTTTGCAAAAAGGGTATGACCAGATCGGTAACCCGCTCCAGGGGACTTTGACGAATGTAGTGGCCGTTCAACCAGTTAAGCTTGTCCAGGTCAAAAACGGCCGGATTTTTGGCCACCCGCTCGAGGGAAAACTGCCGTTTTAACTCTTCCAGAGTAAAGATTTCCTCTTCCCCGCCGGGAGACCAGCCTAAAAGGGCCAGGAAGTTGACCAGGGCCTCGGGAAGGTAGCCCATCTCCCGGTACTGCTCGATGGAGGTGGCTCCGTGCCGCTTGCTCATCTTGGTGCGGTCCTGGCCCAGGATCAGCGAAACGTGGGCAAACTGCGGCACCGGCCAGCCGAAGGCCCGGTAAAGGAGAATCTGCCGCGGCGTATTGGACAGGTGCTCCTCCGCCCGGATGACATGGGTAATGCCCATGGTGTGATCATCAACCACCACGGCAAAGTTGTAGGTGGGTATGCCGTCGGACTTAACGATAATAAAGTCGCCGATGCCGTCAGCATCAAAGGATACTTCCCCGCGGACCAGGTCCTGCACGGTAATGGTTTCCCCGGAGGGGACCGCGAAACGCAGTACCGGCCGGCGCCCCCCGGCTTCCAAACGGCGCCTGTCCTCCTCGCACAGGTGACGACATCGGCCGGTATAGCGGGGCATCTCGCCCCGGGCCAAAAGGGCTTCCCGCTCGGCAGCCAGCTCCTCTTCGGTGCAGTAGCAGTGGTAGGCCCACCCGGTTTCTAAAAGCTGCCGGGCATAACGTTGATAAATGGGAAGCCGCTCCGTCTGCCGGTAAGGGCCGTGGGGACCGCCCACTTCGATCCCCTCGTCCCAATCGAGGCCCAGCCAGCGCAAAGCGGCCAGGATGTTTTCCTCGGATTCCCGGGAAGAGCGCTCCAGATCCGTATCCTCGATGCGCACAATAAAAGTGCCACCCTGATTGCGGGCAAACAGCCAGTTAAACAAAGCCGAACGAGCCCCGCCGATATGCAGCGGGCCGGTGGGGCTGGGGGCAAATCTTACTCTGACGCCGGACAAAAAAGGTCCTCCTCTGCAATTTAAAGTTACAAGACTTTAAAGCACATTATTCGACCCATATTATATCACCGGCCCGGTAGAGAGGCAACTTTTGAATGGAGTCAGGGCCTTGCCTGGCCGTTCGCGTGGGGGTAGAATAATTTAGAATAAATGACGTAGAAAAAGCGCCTTTCCCAGGTGTTCGAACACCCGGGGGCAAGATTCATGCCCGGCACGGCCGCTTTCATGGCCGTGACAGGGAAAAAGGACGGTAATGGGAAATGATCGCAGGTCTTACCGGCGGCATTGCCACGGGCAAAAGCACGGTAGCCAGGTTGTTTCAAGAACTGGGGGCCCACGTCATCGATTTTGACGTCCTGGCCCACGAGGTAACGCGCCCGGGGTTGAAGGCCTGGGAGGAAATCGTCAAGTTTTTCGGGGTGGAAATTTTAAACCCCGATCAAACCATCAACCGTAAAAAGCTGGGCCGCCTGGTTTTTGATGACCCGGAAAAGCTGGCGCGGTTGAACCAGATCGTTCACCCGGCAGTTTTTGAAGAGGACCAGAAAATTACGGCGCAGATTTTAGCCTGGGATCCCCGGGCAGTGATTATTAAAGAAATCCCCCTGTTGATTGAAGCGGGGGCCGGGCACCTGGTGGAGAAGATCATTGTGGTCTACGCTTCCCCCGAGGTGCAGCTTCAAAGGCTTCTAGCCCGGGGTCTCGACCGGGATGAGGCCCTCAAAAGAATTAACGCCCAGGCTCCCCTGAGCGAAAAAATGAAATGGGCCGATTTTGTGATTTACAACGACGGTAACCTGGAAGAAACCAGAAGGCAGGTGGAAGAAGTTTATCAGCAACTGGTAAGTTGCGCGCCCGTCGAGAGTCAATAATTACACCTGTCTATTTTACGCCGGGGCATAAACAGCCTGGTTAGGCAATTTTTTCAACTACCCCGGCGGCCAGTTCGGCAACAGTCAGTTGACGTATCTCCCCGCTTTCATAAATGGGTACGGTACTGGTATCCTGCAGCAGATGCCCGTATTGCTCTCTATCCAGTTTCTCGCCCATCATTCTGAGAAAACGTAGCGTATATCCCCTCACCACCGGATCGGGATCGTCCACGTAGGGGACCAGCATGGGTATGTATCTCCTCACCAGGTCCGGGCTGACCCGGGCAATTTGTCCTGCCGCCCACATAACCCCGCGGCGCAGCATCTCCTCATCCACGTGAAAAAGGATGATGGAAGCATAATCCCCATACAGCTCCGGCCGGCGGGCAACTATTTCGCCCATGCATTCCACGGAGGCCCAACCGATACCCCCAGACTCCTCGTTAATGGCCCAGAGCAGGTTGCGCAAAATGAGCCTTACTGCCTGGGGGTCTTCTTCAGCCAGGCGCCCGGCCACCACCCCCATGGCCTCAATGGCCCGCCAGCAGAGGAGCGTACCCGGTTCGTACAGGAGCCTCCTCAAGTACCTGATCTTGGTCCTGTCCCCGGCCACCATTTCGGCGATTTCATCATACTTCCGCTCTTTTAACAGGGTTATCACGAGGTCTTTAGTATTCAACATAGAATCCACCCCTTTGCCGGGTATAAAGCCATGCCGGTTGCCCCCGGAAGAATTCCGTCCCTGCGCGGTTAATCCAGGGTTCCCGTGGGGAATGGATTCTTCCGCACGACCTCAAGAAGAGACAACGGCAGCCACGGCGTAAGCTGCTATTCCCTCACCGGCGCCGGTAAATCCCAGCCCTTCGGTGGTCGTAGCTTTCACGTTCACGCACTTCGCATCAATATTAAGGGCATGGGCGATATGCTGCACCATGTCCGGAATGTAACCGGCCAGCCTGGGTGCCTGAGCCACAACGACGGCGTCGACGTTGTTCACCCTGTAGCCCCGTTCCGCCAGCAGCCGGCCCACCTGTTCCAGCAGCACAAGACTGGAAATGCCGGCATACCGGGGATCATGATCGGGGAAATGGCGGCCGATATCCCCCTGACCGGATGCACCCAGGAGAGCATCCATAACGGCATGGACCAGCACGTCGGCATCGGAATGACCCTCCAGCCCCCGGTCAAAGGGCACGTTTACCCCCCCCAGGATCAGGGGGCGACCGGCAACCAGCCGGTGCACATCATAACCCAAACCCACCCGCAAAGGAGCAAGAGGCATGGAAATCCCCGCAGCTTTCGATTGCTTATGAAATCCTCTAAATAATACCCTGACGATAAAGTAAACTGCAGCGAAGGCAACGGCCACTAAAATTATGAAATTTACAATTTGGGCAATCAGCGTCATGTTCACTGTTACCTGCTACGCACCTCCATATGACAGGCTTTAGAGACAATGCCGGTAACACCGCGGAGCCGGGCGCGTTTATTGTGCGCCCGGCTTCACCTATTCTGGCCTGTCGTCGCAGGTTCAATTCCGAGCAGCGCCTCTGCCACGGCTAAGTCCTCGGGGGTGGTAATCTTGATGTTCCGGTAGGAGCCGGGCACCAGCTTCACCCGGTGGCCCAGGGCCTCCACCAGGGAAGCATCGTCGGTGGCCGTAATTTTTTCCGCCTCCGCCCTTTGGTGCGCTTCCCGGAGCAGGGAATACCTGAAGGCCTGGGGGGTTTGGGTCAGCCACAGGACTTCCCGGGGGAGGGTGCGGACCACAAAGCCGTCGGTGGCCGCCTCCTTTACCGTGTCCTTCACCGGCACGGCCAGGGTGGCCGCCCCCCAGCGGACGGCCTCGGAGGCCACCGCCACCAGTTCTTCCACCCCCACCAGCGGCCGGGCACCGTCGTGGACGAGCACTATTTCCGCTTCTGCTGGCAGGGCCTCCAGCCCCTTGCGCACGGAATCCTGCCGCCGCTCGCCGCCGGGCACCACCGCCAGCAGCTTGCGGCAGCCCCATTCCTGACGGGCCAGCCGGGACGCGCGGTCCACCTCACCCTTTGCCATTACCAGAACATAACCTTTAACCGGCACGGCCTCCTCAAAAACCTTTAAACTACGGGCCAACACCGGCATACCCGAAAGGGGCAGGAACTGTTTGTTCACTCCCCGCCCCATCCGTTCGGAACGTCCGGCGGCCACCACAACGGCAAAAACATTATCCAAGGGCGTTCACTCCGTTATACCGGACATTTCCGGCCTCCTGCCGCTGCTCCTGCCGGGGGCGGGCAAAGATCATCCGTCCGGCTGCGGTTTGCAGAACGCTGGTCACCAGCACGTTGATGGTTTGCCCCATGTATTTCTTGCCCCCGTCCACCACGATCATGGTGCCGTCGTCCAGGTAACCCACGCCCTGGCCGGCCTCCTTGCCGTCCCGCACCACCTGCACGGTCATCTCTTCACCCGGCAGGACCACGGGCTTAATGGCGTTGGCCAGTTCATTGATGTTGAGCACTTTCACGCCGTGAAGCTCGGCCACCTTGTTCAGATTAAAATCGTTGGTCATTATTTTCGCGCCCAGCCGCTGGGCCAGCTTAACCAGCTTGGAGTCTACCTCGGCCACATCATCCAGGCCCCGCACATTGTCGATAATCTGCACCTTCACCGGGGAATTCTTGCGCATCTGGTTTAAGATATCCAACCCCCGGCGGCCGCGGTTGCGCTTCAACACATCCGGGGAATCGGCAATGTGCCGCAGTTCCTCCAGCACAAAGGCGGGGACCAGAAGGGTGCCTTCGATGAAGCCGCTTTCAACCAGGTCCGCAATGCGCCCGTCTATGATCACGCTGGTGTCCAGCAGCTTGTAATTGGACTGGCGGTTTTCCGCCCGGGAAACCTTTTCCTTGCCGAAGCGGGGAAAATTGCTGAAGAAACCCAGCAATTCCTCCCGCTTTTTCACGGCCACACTCATGCCGAGGTAGCCTAAAAGCAGCGTACCCAGGATCCAGATTAACCTGCCCAGAGGCCCCAGAACGAAAAGAATTGAACCTAATAAATTAGCAATTATGAGTCCAATAATCAAGCCCACAGAACCCATGACCAGGTCCTGGGTCGGTGTCCTGGAAAGACGCTGTTCCAGAAAAGAGGTCAAGCGCAGCGCCCCGCGGATAATCGGAGAAGTCAGCAGTAATCCCAAAACCAGCCCCACCAGGGTGCTCAGGGCCAGGATACCAAACTTCAGCTGGGGTAAACCGGCCGGAAGGGAAAAAAGACCCCTGTCCAGGATGAGCAAACCCGCATAAAATCCGGATACCGAAAAGAGGGCTATCAGCAGAAAAAAAATAACGCGCCTGAGCAATTTCTCCACCTCCTTCTCTCTTTAGCCGTTATTATTTGCACTGCCGACACTTATATTATAGTCCCACAGGACAGCCACTTCAACTAAAAAATGGAGAATCTTACCTGCCAAAAAGAAAACACGTCAGAAAAACTGACGTGTATCAGGCGAAAGCACTGTCCACCAGGGACTGGGCTTTTTCTTCCTCCAGTTCGGTTGCCAGAGCCAGCTCACTGATTAGTATTTGACGTGCATTTTCGAGCATTTTTCTTTCCCCGGAGGAAAGCCCTTTTTCCTTCTCCCGTTTGGCCAGATTACGCACAACTTCCGCTACCTCATATATATCGCCACTGCGCATTTTTTCCAGATTCGCCCGGTAGCGCCGGTTCCAGTTGGAGGACATGGCGGTGCTTTTTCCCCGGAGAATATTGATTACCTTGGGAACGCTCGCCCGGTCGATGACCTCCCGCAGGCCCACCTCCCGGCAGTTTGCAATGGGAATCATTACTTTCATATCGCCCACGGGCAACCGCAAAATATAATACTGCTTCTTCTCTCCCAGGACTTCTTTTTCCTCTATGGCTTCGATGACCCCTGCCCCGTGCATGGGGTACACGACTTTATCACCAACTTTAAACAACGCCGGACCCCCTTAAACTAAAACTTTGCCCGGGTATTATTATAACACGGGGTCTGGTTCTTGTCAAGAAATTATAATTTTAGCATAGCTGCCATACGGTGTCAACAGCAATTTTGGCAACCCGGCCTGGTTTGACAGGACAAGTCCCGGGTAGGTATAATTATCAAAAAGGGCCATTTTTACAAAGGAGTGGTACCGTTTTGATCAAAAATGTGGTCTATGATGACTTTCAGCGCACGGTTTCGGAAGTGCTGGTCTGCAACCGCAGTGTTCTGGATGTCCTGGCCAAAACCCAGGAAGCCAATGCCCGCCTGAACCGGGCGGTGATTAAAACGGTTACCAGCTGTGGATGCCTGAGAATAAACGCCCACAAAAAAGAAATCCCCCCGGAAGCCACGCTGGCCGACCTGCGCCATCTGCTGGAATCACACCTGGTGGGGGAAATGTGCGAGGAATGCCGGGAAGCGGTAGAAAACGCCATCGGGCGCTGTCTGTTCTACCTGGCGGCCCTTTGCCACCTGCTTGATTTAAATCTGGGCGATATTGTGACCAGGGAACAAAAACAGCTGCGCATTCTGGGCATATACAACCTGGCCTAAAAAAGGCGTTTGGCAACGCCTTTTTAGCTATGGCGCTCCTGGACGAGCTGCTCCCGGTAACGGGCCAACCCTTCCTTAATGGAGCGGGCCCGCGCCTCCCCGATGCCTTCCACCGCATCGAGTTCTTCAATACTGGCATCAAGAATTTTTTTCAATGAACCAAACTCTTTGACCATATTCTCAATTACCGGGAGAGGCAAACGGGGGATCTTATCCAGAATGCGGTACCCCCTGGGCGAAACGCTCTGGTCGAGGATGCTGGCGCTCCCGGGATAGCCCAGGGCGCGGGCAATGAGGGAAAGGTCTAAAAGATCCTCTGCGGGCCAGCTGTTGATCATGCCCAGAATGGTACCCGGCGGCTTATCCGCGGCTGTAGCATAATCGCGAATGATCAGAAGACCCTCATGTTCCACGCCGGTCACCAACTCCTCCAGCTGCATGGTGATCAGCCTGCCCTCTACACCCAGTTCACTGATATATTTTTCAATTTCCTTGACCACCCGCAGCACCATCTCCACGCGCTGGATGGCCCGGCTCACATCAAAGAGAGTCACTGCCTCTTCAAACTCCAGAATGCTTAATTCCGTCACCACCCGGTCGAGCACCGACCGGTATTTTTCCAGGGTCTGAATGGCCTGGTTTGCCTTGGCCAGGATTACCCCTACATCCCGCAGCACATACTTCAAGTTCCCCTTATAAATGGTGATCACACCACGGCGCTGGGAAATGGAAATGACCAGAGCACCGGTTTGTTTGGCCACCCGTTCGGCGGTACGGTGCCTGATTCCGGTTTCGCTGGAGGGAATGCTCAGGTTGGGAATAAGCTGGGTGTTCGCCGCCAGAATGCGCTTTAAATCGGAACTTAAAATAATGGCCCCGTCCATCTTGGCCAGTTCATAAAGATTGGCCGGTGTAAATTCCGCGTTGACGGCAAACCCCCCTTCGGCAATCTCCATTACTTCCGGCGAGTCGCCAATAACAATCAACGCCCCCGTTTTCGCCCGCAGGATATTCTCCAGACCTTCCCGCAGGGGAGTACCGGGAGCCACGGTACGCAGTAACTGTAACAGCCTGTCTTCCACACGTTCCTCCTTCAAGGTTTCACCCCTCATTGTTCCAGGGCTAGTTCAAGGGCTTCGATCAGCGTTTCGGCACCCCAAACGGTCATGGGTCCAACCCGGGACAGGTCTACCTGACCCAAATTTGCCCGGGGCAGCAGGCAGTGGGTAAACCCCAGCTGCGCCGCCTCCTGAACCCGTTTTTCTATCCCGGTAACGGGGCGGAGTTCCCCGGTGAGGCCTATTTCCCCCACCACCGCCAGACGGCAGTTAACGGGGCAATCCCGAAAGCTGGAAGCCAGGGCCACTGCTATGCCCAGGTCTACCGCCGGCTCCACCAGGCGCACCCCGCCCACCGCGTTGACATAGGCATCATAACTGCCCAGGTGCAGGCCGACCCGCTTTTCCAGCACGGCCATGATCAGGATCACCCGGTTGTAGTCCACTCCTGCCGTCATGCGCCGGGGATTGCCAAAGCCGGTGGGCGACACCAGGGCCTGTATTTCCACCAAAAGCGGCCTTGTTCCTTCCAGGGTGGGAACCACCACTGCCCCGGCCACCGGCCCGGCGGGATGCTGGATGATAAACAAGGAAGAAGGATTGGCAACCTCCACCAGACCGTCATCTTTCATTTCAAAAACGCCAATCTCGTTGGTGGAACCAAATCTATTTTTCACACCCCGCAAAATACGGAAGGATTGGTGTCTTTCCCCCTCAAAGTAAAGCACCGCATCCACCATATGCTCCAGAACGCGGGGGCCGGCCAGAAGCCCTTCCTTTGTTACGTGCCCGACCAGAAAAATGGCTACTCCCGTTTCCTTGGCCAGGCGCATTAACTGGGTGGCACATTCCCGCACCTGTCCGACACTGCCCGGAGCCGAACCAAAATCGACCTTATGCATGGTCTGGATGGAATCCACGATTACCAGGGCGGGATTCAAGGATCTGATGCTGTTTTCTACCGCATCTATATCCGTTTCCGCCAGAAGGTACAGCCGGCTGGACTCTACACCCAGGCGGAAGGCTCTTAAACGCACCTGCTGGGCCGACTCTTCGCCGGTAACATAAAGCACCACCCGGCCAGCACCGGCTACACTGGTGGCTACCTGTAAAAGGAGAGTGGATTTACCGATTCCCGGATCTCCCCCCAACAAAATTAGGGAGGCAGGCACCACACCGCCACCCAGAACCCGGTCCAGTTCCCCGATACCGGTGGAAAAGCGTTCTTCTTTATCCAGCGAAATCTGGGTAATGGGAAGCGGAGGTGGAGCAGCTGCCCTGGCGCGCTGCTTTGTCCCGACAATCATCTCCTCCACCAGGGTGTTCCAGGACCCGCATTCAGGACAGCGACCCAGCCAGCGGGGGGTACGGTGTCCGCATTCCTGGCAGTAAAAGCGGGTTTTACCGGCCATGGTCACTCTTCCTTGCCAACAAATCAGGATTTCTTCCTTAAAATGTAATTTTGTCACTACTGCTTATGTTTTTACAGGATAACATTTCTAGTATAACATTTCTCACTTTATTTCCACAAGTTATAAACGATGCCAGAACAGGATTTAATCACCGCAATCCGTCCTTAGGGTCCGGAAGACCCTATTGGCGGCTGGTTGAAACCGGTAATAAAACTATGAAGGCGGGTTTGTCCGCCCACCGGAAAACCAGTAGCTTAACGGCCCCTACTTTTCCGGGGTAACCAGTGGATCGGAACCAGATCTCCGACCTTCTCAAACTCAGGATCACCGGTTACCACGGTTCCCCGGACGTGGCGTGCCAGAGCCAGGGCGAAACAATCTCCGAATGAAATGGCACGTTCGGCTTTAATGTCCGCCGCGCCAAGGGCGAATTCCCTGTCAACTCCGGTTATCTCAATGGGAAGTGCGTTCATTATCGAGAGGAACAGGTATTTTTTCTCCTTGCCGGCTTTCCGCTGGATTATGCAGGCCACTTCACCATAATTGATCACAGACATGAACAGGGCAGCCTTCCCGGCCGCCGCTTCCACCAGCAGTTTTTCCACGTCGTCAGCCCCGGCTTCATTCTGGAAGTACGCCAGTATCGCGTAACTGTCCAGTACGTAATTCTTCACGAGCGACCTCTTCCTTTCGGGCTTCCAGTAATTCATCCACCAGGGGATATTCTTTAAAAATACCCTTGAATGATTTGATTGGGTCTTCGGGTAACGGCACGATGGTTAGACCGCTTTCGCTTTCTGTAAAAAGCACCTTTCCCCCGGGACGGATTCCGTACCGTTCGCGAAGCTCCCTGGGTATAACCACCCAACCTTTCGAGGATATAGTGGCGATATAAGACATACAAATCCTCCATGCGTAATACCATTCTAAAACAAGTATAACTTAACCAGCTAACCTGGTCAAGAAGCGCACCCGGCCAGCCGGGCTGCTTCACTAAGCCCGGCGGAAGCGCTAAGGCACTTGTGAGAATGATCGAGCAGGAGGGAGCGGCTAGCCCCCTCCTCTCACACCACCGGGCCGTGACAGGCCGGGAAAAGCTATAAAAAGAAAAACCCAGGCAAAAGCCCGGTTCTTGCAGGTGCTGACACAAAAACTATTTGTAAGCGCCGCCCCGGTGAGCCAGGGCATCGATGTAAACCAGGCCATTTTCCCGGTCAATAGTATAGATTAAGCGAACTTCACCAATGCGTAACCGGTAATATCCCTTGTATTCACCGTGCAGTTTTTTCACATCCAGATCCCTGCGCCAGGGATCTAACCTTAGTTTTTCTACGGCTTCATCTATCTTTATTTGCAATTCCTTATCCAGCCTGCGGTAGGATTTCAAAGCCTCCCGATGTATCCGGACATCATACACTATGACGCATCTCCCAGGGAATATACTCGTCTTCTTTCCCCTGGAGGCGTGCCTGCCGGGCTTCATTAATTTGCCTATTTATTTCATCATCGTTTCTTATTTCCTCCATGGCCTCCAATTCCTCCTTCAGGGCCAGGAGCTCCAACAAGGAAATTGCCGTTTTCAGGCTTTCCACAGAAAGCTTTTGCAGAATACCGGTTGCTTTCTCCAAATTGTTTTCCATTTGAATCACCTCAAAACCATTATATCATAAAGCTGAGGCACTTGTGAGAATGGTAAAAGGAGGTGCGGAAAGATCGCACCTCCTGCGTTTTTCTAAAACCCGGCCTGACCTGTTTCTTCCTTTCCGACCGGTATTGGCACATAAGCGGATAATATTCACCTTTCATCGCACTTTGATTATTATTTGCGATTATTTGCGAGTTATAGTAAGGCATGCTTGATTCCCCCAGGTGCCGGAATTCCCGTAACCAAGGCGAGCCGACACTTCCTGGAGCAGGGCGTAGGCCGTGCGGATGGCCGCCTCCATGACCTCCCGATGGCGGCAAAGATGGCCCCGGCTCCCGTGGACAGGCCCGGGGGCTGGGCGAATTCCTCGTCGGGCAGCTGATCAAAACGGATGCCGGCCTGGCGGATCATCCGGGCCAGTTCCCGGGTGGTCAAAATATAATGTCCGTCCTTTTAGTCAGGCTTAAAAAGATAACCGGCACCCCGGATGGTCTTAATCAACCTGGGTTTATCCGGCCGGTCCTCCAGTTTGGCCCTCAGCCTGCTGACGCATATATCCACTGTTTTGAGCTCTCCCCGATAATTATCACCCCATACATGGTTTAAAAGCTCTTCCCTGCTGATTATCCGGTTGGGGTTCCGGGCCAAAAAAAGCAGCAGGTCGTATTCCCTGGGCGTCAGCGCAACAGGTGCTCCCTTCCAGTAAACTTGCCTGGTCGAGGGGATGATTTTTAAATCACCGTAAGAGACAGGTACATCCCCGGTGGCACGCGAAAGGCGGCGAAATACCGCCTTTACCCTGGCCGCCAGTTCCAGTGAATTAAAGGGCTTGACAATATAATCATCGGCACCCAGCTCCAGCCCCTCCGACACAATGCAGAAAATTCCTTCTTCAGAGCGTACGTTAACGTTTTCTTAACCAAATTGTTACCGATTTGAAACGACAACAGGAGGAAAATTTTTTATAATTGAGGCAAATCCAGACAATGGGATGAAAGGGGTGAAGACTGAACGATTAGTCTGAGGTAGGCCGGGTAATGGTCAGGGGGGAGAAGGCTTTGGAAGAAGTACTTAATGTGGGATTGTTAAACACCAAGGGAGAGGTGGCGTATTTGGTCAATATCAAATGGTTTACTACAGCTCCGCGTGATGTTTTTATAAGAATTTCTACATATATAGTTGGGCCTGTTATCGTACTGATACCAACCTTTATTGCTGGAGCGAAAAATGGAGATTGGGTTTCCACCATGGTGGGTATTGGTGGTGTATTATTGGCTATTTATGTTATCGCTTATTTGTTTTCTTCGGTTAGTGCATATGGTATCGGTGCAGAACAGGTAATTATTAGAAAGCCAGTAGGTGCAATTTCCATCCCTTACAGCCAGATTATCTCTATCAAAACAATAGAGAAGTTGAATGCAGGATTTAAAGTCTTTGCAAACGCAGGACTTTTTGGATATTTTGGGTTGTTTTTTAGTGAGGATGATAATAAAACGGTTGGAGTATACGCTACTTGTCTCAAACAGATGGTACGTATTCAAACCACCAATGGCAAGACATACTACCTTTCCCCCGCTGAGCCGGAGCATTTTGTCGATGCAGTGAAGCGTCAATTAAATCAAAATCATCAAGGAGGAGAAAAATTATGATTCCGCAGGTTCTGGCTTTTATTACCACGTACAGGTGCAATTTTTCCTGTGATCATTGCTCCGTCTCTGCCGGACCGGAGCGCCGGGAAGTGCTGGCGGCAGGTGTTATGCAGCGGGTTATGGTGGCTGCATCTTGAAGGACCGGAAGCGGTACTGGCCGAACTGGGGGTGGAAAAGAAATTTTACCGGAGGTGTGAAGCCTGCTTTTACCTGGGTACGGCCTGCCGGGAAAAGTTGCTCGCTCTGGCGGCGAGGAAAGAGGAAATTTTCGCGCGGTGGGAGGTGAGAAAAATTGGCCTACCAGCTTAGCTTTTGGGAAGTACTTAAGGCCTTTTTCGTGCCGGTGGACCCTTTTTTCTATTTTTTATATCTTGCGGTCTTCGGCTTTCCTTTGCTTTTTATGCTGTGGCGGGTGTGGAAATTACGAAAAAAAGGGATCTCACCCAACCTCCGTCCTGTACTGATGGTAGAAGTGTTTATTTTAACCACCGGGCTGGCGGCGTTCCTGGTCATGGCCCTGCTTTACACCGGTTCGGGCTGGCGACTGGAAGACGGAAAGTTGCAGATTAAAGGTAATCCTGGATCTCCGGAGATCGTAGAGCTGGATAAAACCCGCATTGCCCTGGTAGAAAGCACAGGATCGTGGCAGGCAACTCTGCGCACGGGAGGGATTGGCCTTCCAGGTTTTTCTGCCGGCCGGTTCAGATTTGAAAATGGCAAAAAAGCGCTGTATTTCCGGCATCTCGGATCGTCCCATGAGGTAGTGCTGGAGTTCGACGGTCGTTACTATGTGCTTATGCATCCCGGCGTAGAAGATCTCTACCGGGAACTTATAGCCAGGGGCGCACAACCAGCAAAACTGTGACTTATTGTTCTCTATTTATATTTCATGCCAGCCGCGGGGATTTGCTTTTGCCGCTTTTGATCAGAATAGTTGTTCTGGATGAACCCACCTCCTTCCTGGACCCGGAAACGGAGAGCGCCATACATCAGGCGATCATGGATCTTAAGGAGACCGCCACCGTTATTGTGATTGCGCACCGGCCATCCACCGTCAGGATAGCCGGTCACATAATCGTGTTGGATAACGGCGTGGTTGCCGAACAAGGAACACATGCCGAATTACTTGGTAAAAAAGGGATATATGCGGCCATTTACACTGAACTGTGCCGGCGGGAACCCGGTTTGCCGGAAAAGAAAGAAGTATGCACTCCGGTAGCGGCGGGAGTGTCCTCAAATGTGATTTCGCACGGGGAGGGTGTATCTTGAACAGCGAGATAGGGTATATTCCCTGGTTTCACGAAGGTCTCTTACAATAAGAAAATTTTGGAGGAATATAAAAAAGTCTGGCGAATGTACTAGCTAAGTACATTTTTACCGGGAGGTTAGAAGGAATGAGTGAAAATGGTCAAATACACTACGGGAGGCTTAAAGTCTTGACAAGTCCCGGGAAAGCTTTTGCAGCAATTGTTGAGCAACCAGCCTTCCTCAAATCATCCCTCCTTATCAGCGGAGTAAATTTTCTCCTGGCACTGGTTCTGGTACCCAAAATTCAGGCTAATGTTTTGTGGATGATCGAACAGGGGACAATCCCCATACCACCCGATCAAGTAGAGATGATGCGAGCGGTGGTGCCGAAAGTAATCGCTGCAGGAAGTCTTGTCTCTGCCCTGGTGATTCCCTGGGGCGTCTGGCTGGTGGTCGCCGCTTTGCTGAAACTGTTCTCTGCGTTTAGTGCTAAAAGTACCCCCTTCAGAATTCTTTTTGCCGTAGCCGTTTACGGCTACATCCCCATACTGATCGGTACAATAATAGCAACTCTCATCGCCCTTGTCGTACCGGCGGAAAACCTGGAGCAGGTAAACCTCAGCCTGGCCGCCTTCTTACCCTACCAAAAAAGTTTTATTTACTCTTTCCTCACCCAGTGCAGCCCCTTTACCTGGTGGAGCCTGATCCTCTGGGGAACAGGCGGTGCGGCAGCGATGCAGATCCGGCCGGGTGGCACGGTCGCCTACCTCTTCGGGTGCTGGCTGTTGTTTGCCCTGCTCTCATCTGCCCTGGCTTTCTGGAAAGCCCCGACCGGCATCGGCTAGAGGAAGGAGAGAAGGTTGTTGCGCAGCATCAAACTCTGGCTGGCCATAGCCGGTGCCACTCTGTTGATTGCTGTGGTGGTGGCCAGTATTATTCGGGGTTCCAGCACTGCCGCGGTAGAGGTTAAAACCGCCCGGGCCGAAGAGAGGATATTTGAGGATAAGGTCCTGACCACAGGCAGGATTGAAGCCTTCCGCCGGGCGGAGGTGGTGGCTCCTTTTCCTGCCAGGCTATTAAGCTTAAAGGTAAAAGATGGCGACCATGTTGCTGCCGGCCAGTTGCTGGGCGTACTGGATACAGATGAGATGGAGAAACGGCTCAGGGAAACCCGGGCGGACCTCGCCGTTGCCGAGGCAGAACTGGCCCAGGCACAAGCCCCGGCTGCCCTTGAAGTGGCCCAGGCTGAGGCTGCTCTAAAAGAAGCTGAAGCCCAGGTCCAGGAAGCACGTCGAAAATTGGAACGCTACCGCTACCTGTTCGAGCAGGGCGCCGTTCCAGAAGCCGATTTGGAGGCAGCCGTAACAGAATACGTCAAGGCCGAAGCAAACCGGCAATCAGCCGGGGCGCGTTTAACTGCGCTGCAAAAAAGCATTGACGAAAAGATTAGAGTGCTTCAGGCCCGGGTAGAACAGGCCCGGGTGGCCGTGGACAATGCCCGCCGGGAAGCGGCCAAAGGACGGCTTATCGCTCCCATTGGCGGTGTGGTTCTCACGACGGCCCGGGAGGGAACCTTCCTGCAATCAGGCACCATAATATTAACCATTATTGACAGAAATACCTGTAAGGTGGTGGCCGAAGTAAGCGAGCTGGATGTCCGCGGCATAGCTGCCGGGCAGGAAGCGGAGGTCCACTGGGCCGGGAGTCCGGGTAAAACCCTGCCGGCAAAAGTTTCCCGGGTTTCTCCTGCCGTAACCAGAAGTAACATTCATGAAACGGAAAACGTGGTGCGAGTATACCTGGATATGGAGCGAAACGACATTCTGCCCGGAGCTACTGTTGACGTGGTCATCCACCGCGTAAAGCCAAGAAAATCCCTCCTGGTACCTAACGAAGCGCTGCTTGACGAAGGTAAAACAAAAGCCGTTTTCGTAGTGAAAGGCAACCTCGCCCGTAAACGCACGGTGACGGTGGGCCGCTCCAACGAACTGTACACCGAAATTCTGGCCGGGCTGAAACCGGGGGCTGTGGTAGTTGTTAACCCCAAAAACATTAAAGACGGCCAGCCGGTTCGTAAAATTCAGGCGGGGGCGAAGGCCAGTGATTAAGCTCACGGGAATAAGCAAGGTATACGGTAGAGGCCAGGCGGCGGTCCAGGCGTTAAAAGATGTAACTTTGGAAATCAAACGGAATGAATTTGTAGCCGTGATGGGCCCGTCGGGCTCAGGCAAGTCCACTTTTTTAAGTATACTGGGTTGCCTGGAACGACCCAATGGAGGCGAGTACTGCTTTGACGGGCGGCAGGTAAGCTCCATGAGCGAAGACGAGCTGGCAGTTTTGCGCAACAGGCGGATCGGCTTTATCTTTCAGACCTTTAATCTACTCCCTCGCTTTAACATCCTGCGCAATGTGGAGCTGCCGCTGGCCTACACCGGCGTGCCGCGCAAAGAACGGCGGGAGCGGGCGGCAGCACTGCTCACCAGGGTGGGACTCGCCCACCGCCTGCAACATAAGCCCCCGGAGCTTTCCGGCGGCGAGCAGCAGCGGGTGGCTATTGCCCGTGCGCTGGTTACCGATCCCCCCCTCATTCTTGCCGACGAACCCACAGGCAATCTGGACAGCCGGACCAGCCACGAAATCATGGCCATTTTCCGGGAACTGCACAAGGAAGGCCGCACCATTATTATCGTCACTCACGAACCGGATATCGCCCGTTACGCCGGCCGCATCCTGCACTTCCTGGACGGAACGGTGGTCAGGGAGGAGGTTTGCAGCAGCTACCAACAGGCCGACAAATATTGATAAAACATAACAAAGCAGTTGCAATATACTATGGAACTCTTAACCATCAGCAAAGCGGCAAAAAATCAGGCAGGGGTTTCGGGAAGTGATTGCGGGAGTG
>DYEX01000129.1 GCA_020725525.1 Desulfovirgula sp. | reverse complement strand
TTCAACGCCTCAAGTGGCCTTCACTACTCTGCAACAGCGGACCCGGGAAGCCTTGCGCCTCAAGGGCTCGCGGGCCGGTTTCCGCTAACCTCCCGCCGGAGGTCCCCTTTCTCAGATCCCCCGAGACACCCCTTCAACCGGCCGGCAGGCCGCAAACCGGCCTGGTGCCTGGGCTTGCGGGGATCCGCTAATCCCACCGGATTTACGGGGTGATCCGTGGTTAGCGGTTTGCCCGGAAGAGCCCCTTCTGTTATCATCTTTCCCAGGTATTCGCCACGTCTCGCCGGTTTCCTGCCAGGGGCCCTCCTTTTTTCTGCCACATCGCTCCGCACCGCGCCTTCTTCTCCTACTCCCGCCGCCGCAGGGGCGCGTCATCCATTCTTCCACTGGGGCCGCACCTGCCCCAGACCGTGCGTGGTCTGCCACCCCACTCCGGCGTAGAAGGCGTACTCGGCCAGCAACCTCACCAGCCAGGTGAGTTCCGGCGGGCCGCCCGGCATCCGATAGGTAAAGCGGCCGACAAAGCCCACCGTGGCCCGCGAACCCAGGTCCACGCGCCGCGTTTCGCCCTTCCAATTGGCCAGAACCATGCTCTGTTCCAAGAGCGGCTTCAGGTCCGGGAACGGAGTGGATGACCAGGCGTTCCACCGGTCGAGCAGCGACCCCCACACCAGGCGGGGAAGGGGAAAGGGCAGCTCGACCTCGCCCTGGCGAAAGGTCGTGGGAGTAACGAAGCTGAACGTGACGCCGGACACCCTGCCAGCGCCGGCCGCTCTGCTCATGAGTTCTTCGTAGCTCGTGCGCCCGGCATCGCGGTGCTCGCCGGCCTGCGTGGCCACCGAAGAGATGCGAAAGACCGCGCCGCCGATGCGCACCCCGCCCAGGTCCGGGCACACGGAGAGCAGGGCGGCGGCTACGGGCGCACTGAGGCCCGTCAGGCGCCAGTCGTAACGGCACCC
The DNA here is from genome assembly GCA_020725525.1 of Desulfovirgula sp. Lineage (GTDB taxonomy): Bacteria > Bacillota > Desulfotomaculia > Desulfotomaculales > Desulfovirgulaceae > Desulfofundulus. Next base: position 9,365 of record DYEX01000129.1, on the reverse strand, counting down.
GGGCGAGAGCCGGATGTTCCCTCCCTCGCGCTGCACCGGGCCACTCAGAGGGGACACGGTCAGAGGCTTCGCGGCCCGGCCCTCATGCAGCTCGCGCGCCAGGGCCGGGTCCAGGCGCAGGAAAAGATCCAGGGCAGCCGCGAAGGCCTGGGCCCCGTGTGAGACGGAAAGCAGGGCCTCGTCCACGGGTTCGAGGGTCAAAACCACCGCCGCCAGAATCCTCCTTCACCCCCAGTCTCAATATCTCGCGGTTAAACCTCCGGTTTTCTCAGATCTCAGCCAATTTCAAATCCCGGGTGGTACCCACCTGCCGCTTCGCGCCGCGTCCGCAAGCATCAATAAAGCTCACCAAATTCCCTGCTCCCGGTCACCAGCGTGAAAGCGACCTGGTACTTGATGTAACGCAACCACGATCCCGTGCAGCTTGTTTTTACTTCACTGTCAAGCGCGGAAAAATCTATTATCTTTTGTCAATCCTAACGAAAAGTTCTTAGTAAAAAGCAAACCCCCACTATACAAATAGTAATAGCCACCACAATTTTTACTATTGCAGGAGGGGTTAGGCTAGAAAATATAGCCAAAAAAACTGCAGATAAAAACATCTTTTTAAAAACTTCTACTGCAATGTCGGATAAAAACGGGAGAGGAGTAATGCCTAAAATCATGATTCCCGCAAACGTCAGGAAAGAAATTATTAACAGTCCTTTAGTCCCACCCAGATGAAAAGACTCCATCAATTTCACCATTACAATATTTGCAATAACTGGTGATAAAGCGCCAATAGCTGCCTTCTCTAAAATTTTGTAAGGAAATTCTGATTTATACCCCACCAGCAATTTTTCCAATATAACACAAATAATCAAACTCCATAAAAATTCTCCCAGAACTTCCGGATGTTTTTGGGTCAGGATATCTCCGATTTTAAAAATATCATCGATTTCATCGCGAATGTAGATGTAAAATGAAATAGACAGTGCTACGATAGATATAAGCGAATAAAAATCCGGTGGTTTAATAATTTTCAAAAAAGGGTTCATAATACTATATTTCCCCTTCGTTGACTATCCCTTGATTAAGTCAAATACAGTTATTAACCGTTCCTCTATTAACCCCCGAAACGGTTCACTCTTCTTTTATGCCGGGTTGTCACATGATGAGGCCAAACGGTCCTGCTGTCGCTACCGCCACGCGTGAGGGGAAGACGTTGCACCTGGCAGGAAAAGATAACCTTCTCGTAGAAAAACACTCTGAAATCCAGATTTCCTGCTTCCAGAATTCACCCGGCGGATAAATCTTAACCGGCACAACCGCCCCTGAGACCTCAAAAAGGTTATTGTTAGGAGTGAGAAGAAATGAATTTATGTGTCCGCGAGCGGTTAAAGCAACTCCTGGTTCAATACGGCCCTGACCTTTGCGCCGACCGGCAGCGGCTTGAGAAACTGCTACGGGATTCCTGCGGCCAGCACTCCCGGGAAATCAGCGCACTGGTAGCGGCAGTAAAGGAGGGCGTAGCGGAAGAACTGCTTAAGGTTTCTGATAATCAGGCGATAGATGCATGGTTGTTTCACCGCCTGGTCAACCGGTTAGCTGCCAGTACGGGTATAGATGAAAAGCTTGCCCGCTGGGCGGTAGAAAGCTGGGCGGCGGCCCTAGGCAAAGAACTATCCGGCGAGCCAGGCTCAGCTCATTTCGCAGAACAGTCTCCCGTAACTGAAACGCAAGATGCCAGGTCATGGCTTAGCAAGGGGGAGAGCCTGGCCGAACTGGGCTGCCATGAGGAGGCCCTTTCTTGCTACGACCGGGCCCTAGAGATCGACCCGCAACTTACCGACGCCTGGAACAATAAAGGTGTCAGCCTGACCGAACTGGGTCGCCATGAGGAGGCCCTTTCTTGCTACGACCGGGCCCTGGAGATCGACCCGCAGAATGCCGTCGTCCTGTACAACAAGGGGCTCAGCCTGGCTGAACTGGGCCGTAACGAGGAGGCTCTCCTCTATTGCAGCCGGGCGCTGGAGATCAACCCACAACATACCGAAGCCTGGGTTATCAAAGGATTCAGCCTGACTAATCTCGGCCGCCATGAAGAGGCCCTTTACTGCTGCGACCGGGCTCTGAAGATCGACCCGCAGATTGACCTGGCCTGGCTCTCTAAGGCTGTAAGCCTGACCGAACTGGGCCGTCATGGGGAGGCCCTTTATTGCTACGACCGGGCCCTGGAGATCGACCCGCAGTGTGCCAGCACCTGGCGCTTCAAAGGCGCAAGCCTGACTCTGCTAGGCCGCCATGAGGAGGCCCTCCGCTGTTATGAGCAGGCCCTGGAGATCAACCCGCAAAACGAATTTATCTGGCACTACAAGGGTGTCAGCCTGTCACGGCTCGGACGCCATGAAGAGGCCCTTTCCTGCTACAACCGGGCACTGGAGATTAACCCGCAGTATGTTGCTGCCTGGAACTTTAAAAGCGATAATCTGGCTAAACTCGGCCGCCTCGAGGAGGCCCTTTCCTGCTTTGACCGGGCCCTGGAAATCGACCCGCAGCATGCCGAGGCCTGGAGTCTCAAAGGCGATAGCCTGCGCAAGCTCGGTCGCTACGAAGAAGCTATCCGCTGTTGCAAACGGGTCATTGAGATCTACCAGCAGTCTTCCGAAAAGTCCTGGATCAAAAAACTGGGGGCATTCGCCGGGACGTTATGGAGGCGGTTCATGCGTTAACTTTAACCTACCCAGGTTCAGCCATCATTTTAATCCTGTCTTCAACTTCAGACCGGGAGGGCAGAGCGGAAATGGCCCCTTTTCTGGTGCAGGTTAAAGCAGCGGTGACGTTGGCAAAAAGGCAGATTTCCCGCAGGGAGTCTCCGGAAAGGCAGGCAATGTCGTCCGCTTTTCCCATTCCCATTTCAACCAACCGGGTTAAAACCGCCGCCGTGAAGGCGTCTCCTGCCCCCGTGGTGTCCACCGCTTCTACTCTGATTCCGGGTACTTTCACTTCAGCGCTCCTGCTCCTTGCATAGCAGCCGTCCCGCGCCAGGGTTACCAGTACCAGGGCGGGACCCAGGTTTAAAAGCTGTTCTGCACCCCGGGAAGGGGAAGTCGTATTGCCAAACATGAACTCAAGTTCCCCATCTTCCCCGGCGCTAACTTTGACGATATCCGCTGTTTTTACCGCTGCCAGCATTTCCTGCCTGGCAGTATCAGGCGATGGCCACAGGGGTTCCCTGAAGTTAACGTCCAGCGAAACCAGCTTACAGGCACTGCGGGCCAATTCCACCGCCCGGTAGGTGGCGCTGCGCGCTGGTTCCCTGATCAGGGAAACAGTGCCGAAATGGACAATTCTGGCCGACCGGATTTAAGCCGGGTTGATCTCGTCAGGGTCCAGCAGCACATCCGCGCAGGAGTCGCGGTAGAAGATGAATTCACGCTCACCATCTTCCCTTAATGTTACAAAGGCCAGGGCGGTCCTGGCCCTGTCGGTAAACACTACCCCCGTGGTATCCACCCCGTTTTGAGAAAGGGTTTGCCATAAAAACCGGCCGAACTCATCCCGGCCAAGCTTCCCGATAAATCCGGCACTCCCACCCAGCCTGGCTACCCCCACCGCCACATTTGCCGGTGCACCACCCGGTCTTTTTTCAAAGGCCCGGGTTTCTGCCAGCCCGGTCCCCGCGGTAACAGGGATAAAGTCTATCAACGCCTCTCCGATGGTTATAATATCGGGCATACACATCTCCCCTCTTGTGACTGCTGCCGCGCTCCAGGGGCGAACACCATACGGGGCGGGGCAGCAAAAACCCCCCGTCCTCCAGACATTCAAATTTTATCCTGCGTAGCGGCACTGTAAAACATAAACATCAGCAGCCACAGAGCTGCGACAGTGCCCCTCCCCTAAAAATTCCCGGCTAGCGTCCCGTTCTTTAACTTCCTTTCTTGAGTCAGCTTGAACGTCCCCCACGTCAACCGTTTCAACGCCTCAAGTAGCCTTCGCTACTCTGCAACCCCTCAGGGAGCGGCAACTCAGGGGTTGAACCCCCGCCTTGTTTCAACGCCTCAAGTGGCCTTCGCTACTCTGCAACCTCAGAACGTCCTCGAGGCGTTCGAGTCCAAGGGGCTGTTTCAACGCCTCAAGTGGCCTTCGCTACTCTGCAACATGTAGACTTTGGATATTCTAAGAAAGAATCGTACAAAGTGTTTCAACGCCTCAAGTGGCCTTCGCTACTCTGCTGCGGGTCCGGGAAGCCTTGCGCCCCAAGGGCTCGCGGGCTGGTTTCCGCTAACCTCCCGCCGGAAGTCCCCTTTCCCGGATCCCCCGGAGCACCCCTTCAACCGGCTGGCAGGCCGCAAACCGGCCTGGTGCCTGGGCTTGCGGGGATCCGCTAATCCCCCCGGGTTTTCGGGGTGATCCGGGGTTAGCGGTTTGCCCTGAGGAAAATCCTCCGTCCCGCTTTCCCCATATTATTCGCCGCCTCTCGTCAAATTCCTTTTATACTACTACTACATTCGGCCAGGACGGCTCCAGTTCTTCCCCAATGACCAGTCTGTGGGAAACGCACTCCGAACACACGCGATAGACATGGCAGCGGTCTTCCGGATCCACCACAAGAGTTCGCAAATGAGCGACAATCTCCCGAACCTGTTCCCGGGATACATTGCATTCAAACACGCTCTTTTCTACCCGGCGGCCCCAGCCTTCCAGAAACCGGGCCACTTGCTGCCGGCGCCCATCGTCCGCGATATCATAAGCGATCACGTAAAGCATGCTTTCACTCCTACAATTCCCAGGTTGTGGGAGACCAGGGCTCGCCGCGCAGAATATTTTTCCGCAGTTCCGCGGCTTGCCGGTGTATGGCCTCACGAAAGGTCGTAGTCCCACCGCCGGAGGAGAACGGGTTGGTCAGGGTCCGCTCGTAAATGATCAGGTATCGCCGGAGTTCCCCGGCTTTCAGGTACACGGCACCGGACGGCTGTACCTCAAAGTGCGCCGGCGAGAAGATGCCCCTGTTGAACAGGCTCAGGGTCAGGCGATCCACAATTGGCTGACGCCACACTTCCAGCAGGTCGAGAGCCAGCGCCGGCCGGTGGCGAAGGGGTTCATGAAGGAACCCCAACCCCACATTCAACCCCTGCGTCAACACAGCATGGTTAATTTCTCCCAGAAGCAACATGTAACCAAGACTCAGCAGGGCGTTGACCGGATCTCTGGGTGGACGGCGGTTCCGGCCTTCGAAAACCACGCCTTCCTGCCTGATGCACTTCCCGAAAACCCCGAAATAGACAGCCGCCGCATGACCCTCCACGCCTCGCACTTCATCGATGGTACAACGTTTTTCAAGAGTCCCTAACAGGCGCGTCAGTTGCCCGGCGGCTTCCCCCAAAAAAGGATCCGGGTGATTACGGGCGTGGCGGCGGAGCAACGACCGCTGGTGGCGGATTTTCACCGCCACAATGGAGCGCACCAGGCCCAGCCGGTACTCCGCATCCTGCCAGCGCTGGACCTGGGCAAGCCAGCATTCTACATCCTCACAACCCGTTGAGAGCACTCCGTAGTAGACACCTCGGCGGCTGCAGTACACTACCGGGATTCCCGCTTTCAGCAGGGCTCGGGTCGCCGCGGCACTCACCTGTGCTGGAGCCAGCAAAACAACCCTTTGCACCTCACGAAGAGGGAGGGCCGCCAGTACCTCTTCCTGAAACACAACCCGCAGGCGATTGGCATGCTTGCGCAGTTCTGCCCCCGGTTGTGTGACATACAGAATACTCATCTGTCCGGTTCCTCCACATCTTCATCCGGCCCCTCGGGAAACAAATCCTGTGCCACCTTTTCCCATTCTTCCTCTGGCAATGGTGTCATGCTCTTCGGCATTCTGTGATCTTTTACCTTCACTTTTTTCAAAAGCTGCAACGGGGAGTGTCCCCGCCCCCTGAACTGGCAGTCGCACGCGACCCCGGTCAGATGGTCCTTGAGCCAGTCTTGCAACGTGGCACACCGGATCGGCTTGCGCCCTTCCTCCAGACGCTGGATCCAGCGCTCTGTAATTCGCGGATCGTAGTTGTCACAGCAAGCAATGACCTGGTGTAAATAGGCCCGCCCCGCTTCGCCGCAGGCACCGAAAACGTAAAGCAAGGCCAGCCGCTCTGTATGCCGTAGCCGGCGCGTTTGGGTCGCTTTCTCGATCAAAGCCCGCACCAGGGAACAGCCGTCCACCAACTGCGCCACCCCTGCGGGCGGCGGTGGCGCTTTCCCCGTGGCCAGGGGAGGCTTATCCCCGCTCCCAGGGACGAGCGATGACACGCCGATCAGGGGCACCGATTTAAAATAGGACCAGGGGTCGGCAACCACCTCACCATGGAGATCAAGAAGTTGGCCCCACTCGCCGGTTTTCGGATGACGGCCCAGCGGGAGACGGATGAGACTACCCAGGGCACCGGGAGCAATCTGATCCTGCTTCGGGAAGATTTCTACCAGGATCCCTTCCGGAAAAGGTCGAAATGCCTCCACCCACGCCTGAACCCAGCGTCTCGCTGTCTTAGCTGGGACCGGTCCATCAAAACAGAACCACAGATGGTAACCTTTTCCCCCAGTGGCAAACCACAGGGGCGCGATGCCGCGTTCCACAAAAGCAGCTACCAGTCTGGCGGCCAAGGCAAATGTCGCTCCTCTCCGGACCTCCATTTCTTCAGGACCATCTACGTCCAGGACGAGCGCACGGGTTGTACCGTCCGGGTGGAGGAGATAAGTGGCCAGCACTTTCTCTCCCTTAATGTGGCTCTCGAGATCCTCGGGGGTTGGGGGTCTGCGAACCGGTGCATAACCGTGTCTCCCGTCATCTCGCGACCAGAAGCGACCGAAGACGTCCGACCGCCCGACGAAGCGCCGGCTGTACTCCTCCCAATCCGGCCCGGGGATTCCCACTTCCCACCACGGTTCATCTTCTATTCTCTCAGGGTCAAAATCTTCCATCCAGCCGCCTCCTTCTTCCGGCCCGGTAACCGGCCTGCTCGAAGATTCTCCAGGCACTTCTGTCAGGTTGGCGGCCAGCAGACTCGCGTCTGCTTCACCGAAATATCCCTGCCACCCCGCCAGAATCTGGCGCCGGGTCGTCTCGCCCGTGGCTCCCAACAAACGCTGCCGGAGGCTGGCGAGAGCTTTCTCCGAAGGCCGCTTGCCGGCAGGAGTGAAAGTATAACCCAGGAAGGTAAACCCATCTGCCAGGTTAACAATGCGTGTCTTTTCCCTTTTCAGCCCCAGACCGAGTTCACGGAGCAGCCGTTCGACCGTCCGAAGTGCCTCCTCGGCCTGCAAACGGGTCGCGCAGGGTACCAGAAAATCGTCGGAATACCGGATCAGGTGGTATCCGGAGCCAAGCATCAGTACGTCGAAATCATGCAGGTAAACATTGGCCAGGAGAGGAGAGAGAGGCGCACCCTGCGCCAGACCCAGCTCTGGCTGAAATGAGGTGGAGGTAACGCTGACCTGCACCAACCAGCGCAGCTTCTCGTCAGGGAGCCAATCTTCCAGGAGCCTGAAGAGCCGCCGGTGGGGCACCCGGTCAAAAAACGATTCGATGTCGGCATCCACCACCCAATGCCTGCCCTGCGACAGCGCCTCTTCCACCGCAGCCACGGCCTGCAAAGCGGAGCGGCCCGGCCGGTAGGCGTAGCTACAGGTAGAAAAACGTCGTTCCCACAAAGGCGACAAAACAAGGTGGGCCGCTTGCTGCACCACGCGATCCCGGACGGCCAGAACTGCCAGCCTCCTGACACCCCCGCCTTCCTTTACGATCTCGACCCACCGGGGCGGCCGGGGACGATAGCACTCTTCCCTCAACTCGGCGGCCAGCTCCGCCAGCTGCGACGCAGCATCAAGGGCAAACGCTTCCACCGTAACGCCGTCTGTTCCGGGACCACCGCCCCGGACCAACACCCGGTGCCAGGCCTGCCGGATGGTTTCCGGCGCTAAGAGTCGCTCCCAGAGAGAGCCGTTGTGAGCTCCGCTTCCGGTTGAGGCACCCGGAACAGGAAAAGGTGGCGTCACAGCCGGAGAAAAAATGGTTCCCTCACTTATTGGTCCTTCCTGTCCGGCCGGCTTCAATCTTTCCAGCCATTTTCTGCACCACCCGCAGGTGACGCCCCGGACAACCAGCAGACCAGCAACGTAAATACCCGCCGTACCCGCAGCTACCACAATGAAAACAACACCACTCGAAACGTGCCCGAAAAGCTGCGAGTAAAGCCACGCACTGATCCCCGCCGACGAAAGGAACCAAGCCACCCGGCCCCAGCCGTACGTACGCACGCTCCAGTAGAAGAGACGCACGGCACAACCAGCGAAAGCTTCAGCCACCCGAAGCACGAAAAAGACGAGCATTTTGACAATGTCCGTAAGAAAAAGAAACAAAATCTGCATCATAACAATCAGAACCTTCGGAAAAATGGAGGTCAGTGCCTCAAGTGGCCTTCACTACTCTGCAACATATATAGCCATACGTCCTATGTATGTGTGGTAAATAGTTTCAACGCCTCAAGTGGCCTTCACTACTCTGCAACATTCCACCTACAGATATGAAAAAGGTAATATATATATAGTTTCAACGCCTCAAGTGGCCTTCACTACTCTGCAACGGATTATATGCGTGGGCAATTAAAGAGAAAACCGGATGCAAGTTTCAACGCCTCAAGTGGCCTTCACTACTCTGCAACTGAAAAGACAATGTTTTTTGCCTACATGATGGTATTGTTTCAACGCCTCAAGTGGCCTTCACTACTCTGCAACGGTTGGTTTTATTGATACATATGCGGCTGAGACCAATATTGTTTCAACGCCTCAAGTGGCCTTCACTACTCTGCAACAAATTTTTAGGTAGTCTCAGTGTTGGATTGATAACATTGTTTCAACGCCTCAAGTGGCCTTCACTACTCTGCAACTTTTTGCTTCGGTGGCGCTAAAAAAGAAGGAGGTATTGTTTCAACGCCTCAAGTGGCCTTCACTACTCTGCAACTGAAAAAAAAGCAATTTGAACCCTCGGCAGGCAAAACAAGTTTCAACGCCTCAAGTGGCCTTCACTACTCTGCAACGCAATGACAGGTCAGGATGCAGTAAATGTAGCATCGTTTCAACGCCTCAAGTGGCCTTCACTACTCTGCAACCCAGGGGGTTGGTTGCCCACTTGATTTATGGATGGGTTGTTTCAACGCCTCAAGTGGCCTTCACTACTCTGCAACGTTATACTAAGAATATTTTCAGTATAAGGAAGTTCATTGTTTCAACGCCTCAAGTGGCCTTCACTACTCTGCAACGTTATACTAAGAATATTTTCAGTATAAGGAAGTTCATTGTTTCAACGCCTCAAGTGGCCTTCACTACTCTGCAAC
>DYEX01000128.1 GCA_020725525.1 Desulfovirgula sp. | reverse complement strand
GTAACTACTCAGGCCACCAACGTAATAGTTAGAGATCAGATATCACCAGGAGCAAAAGGCATGCCAAGAAGGGCATCACGAATTGCCCCCAATACCGGGACGGAATTTTTCTTAACAGTAGAGATATAGCCCCTGATCCGGCAGAAGATCTGGGCGCCATGCAAGGTGCGAAACCCACCGGAGATCTTTTGCTGGACCTTGGTCATGCGAATATCACGTTCCGCCTGGTTGTTGTCGAAGGGGATGTGAAAGTCGTACATGAAGTTTAGCGTCTCCCGGCGATGCTTATCCAACCTTTCCACCAGGTTCCTGGCTTTGGTCTTTTTAGGTTTGCCCCGCTTGCCCTTGGGTTTTTCCTCGATCACTAATGGGTTTTCCTCGTACCCAAGGGCGATGATGCGTTGAAAGCGTGACTCGAAATCCATAAGCTGCTCCAATTCCAGATGCGTCTTAGAGTTCTCCTTTTGTTTATCCACCGCCGCCTTAATATCCAGGAGCAGGTCTTTCATCTGCTGCGCCCAGGCCTGGTTCTCGTTTTCAATGATAGCGGTCAGCTCCCGCAGGTGATGGGCGTTGCAGAGGGAATGGCCGCAGGGGTATTTAAAATAAGGCTGCCAAAAGTCGTGCTTGGCGATTCCCTTGTAGACGGGTAAGATCCCCGCCTCGTCCATGGCGTCAGAGCCACGCTTGGGCTGGATACTGTAATAGGTCAGGTCTGACGTACTGACCGTGTGCAGCCAGTATGTTTTTCCTCCCACCCGGGAGCCGGTCTCGTCGCAGTGAATGACCGGAGAGTTTAAAAGTCCCTGCTTGATCTCCTGCTCAGTGTCGGCCAGGGCCTCGCTGCAGGCCTGGTTTGTGGCCAGCAGGGTGCCCTCGCTGATCGGCTGCCCGAAAAGGTCCGCAAACAGTCCCCTGATCCGGTCGTAGGGAAGGAGTTGGTACTGATTGAGGTAGACGGCCAAGGCCTGAACCTCGGGGCCGTATTGCACCGGCTGGGTTACTCTATCTGGAAAGGAGGCCTTGTTGCAATTACCGCAGACCTGGCAGGTCTTCATTTCCGCCCGGTGTTCCGTCACCTTAAGTTCCAGCGGCGGTATGTCAAACACCTGGCGTTTTTCGTAGCGATTAACGGCTTGACCGGCAAGGGAGGCACCGCATTCCCAGCAGCAATCCACCGTGTGTACCTGCACCTGGTCGGGGCTGTCCACCATCTTCAGGGTATGGCCGGGATGTCCCTTTTGCCCGCCGCTTTTCTTGCC
>DYEX01000015.1 GCA_020725525.1 Desulfovirgula sp. | reverse complement strand
GCCGCCCCGTCGGTGGGTTTGTCTGACCACCTGCGGGGTGGATGTCAAGGCCGCTGCCTTGAAGCTAGTGTTTTTGAGCGGTGAGGTCTCATAACGGGAAAATTTTTTGTAGAGATACCTACTAGATCTTGACACGGACCAGGCCAAATTATTACTGGTACCGGAGATACGGCGGTGTTACAATAGAGGAGTAATTTATCATTAGACGGGGGAAAATATTAATGGTTAATCTGCCGGAAGTGGAAATATATACCGATGGTGCCTGCAGCGGCAACCCCGGACCGGGTGGTTATGGGGTCGTGCTGCGTTGCGGCAACCACATTAAGGAATTATCCGGTGGATACGCGCAGACCACCAACAATCGCATGGAATTAATGGCCGTAATTGAAGGGTTGAAAGCGCTGAAGCGGCCCTGCCGGGTTACCTTATATACGGACAGCCGGTACATCGTCGATGCCATGACCCGGGGTTGGGTCAGGCGCTGGCGGGCCAACGGCTGGCGCCGGGATAATGGCGAACCGGCCAAAAATGTGGACCTCTGGCAGCAAATCCTCTCCCTGGCCAGCAGGCACCGTATTTCCTGGGTCTGGGTAAAGGGCCACGCGGACAACATCTACAACAACCGCTGCGATCAGCTGGCAGTGGAAGCCAGCCGCCGGGCTTTTTTACCCATGGATCCGGGCTTTCAAGCAAGTCATTAAAATCAGGCCAGGGGGCCTTCGTATATAAGTTACACTGCATTGGAAAACAAAACTATTCCAGCGGAGGTGCTTTTTACTATTGCACCGTGTCAAACGCAAAGGACAGATGGGCAGAGTGCAAACCATGCCTGGTGGGGATAATCCGGGAGAGGAGACCAGGGTAAACATGCCTGGTCCCAATCAGGAGGTAACGCGCTTCCAGCTGAACACCGCAGGCGGGCCCCTGGATGAGGAATTCCGTGAGAAAGGCACCCGCCGGGATTGAACGTACGGTTTTAATCACCAGATGGTCGAAAAGAACCAGATAATCATACCCGCTTCCAGCACCAGTTTGATGGCCGTTCCTCCGACCAAACCGACCAGCGAACCCCAGCCGGCCAGAATGGCCTGTGGTAAAGACTTGCGGGCGAGTAGTTCCCCAATCACCGCCCCGGCCAGCGGGCCGAAGACAATACCCATGGGTCCTAATACCAATATCCCCAGAACCATGCCGGCCATGCTGCCACAAATGGCGTAACCGGAACCGCCGTAGCGGCGTACCGCCCAGGCTCCGGCCAGGTAATCCAGAACCAGCACCAGGACCATGGCCAGCGCCTGACCGAGGTAAAAGCTCCATCCCAGGGAAGAGAAGCCGGTCAGGAGGCCGTAAACCAGCATTCCCAGCCAGATGAGCGGTGCACCGGGTAGAGCCGGTACTACCGTCCCGGCCAGGCCGGCAGCAAAAAACAGGCACGCCAGCACAAGGCCCAGGAGGGACATTTCCACTTTACCTCCCCTTTTCTGATTATATGCACCATTCGACAACCTATGATGCATTCCTTAAAAAAGCTAAGTGAAGGGGCCGGTTTTTTCCACCGGCCCCAATCGCTATTTTGTATGGTCCCCTAAAGGATTGTTTTAGACTTTGCACCCTTTAGTGCATTTTTTACAACTGCCCTGGCAGCATGGAAATGTCCATACCAGGTGGTTGCAGCGGGGACAACGGGCGGTGTTTTGGTCAGTTACTTTATAACCGCAACAAGGGCACGTGCCTTTTAACCACTGCATGCTCTATCCCCTCCCCAAAAGCAAAGTGAGAACCACCGGCCAGGGGGTTTGCCTTCCTATTCCGGGACATTGGTTGTCGGTTTGGCCCGGCGGATAAATAGGCACATCCCAACAATCACCAGGGTAAGCACAACAAACGACAGTATTACAGGTATAACCTGTATATGATCGCCGGCAGGGTTGAAGAGCCGGGCCAGCTGGGCTACCAGGCCGCCAATGAGGAATGCCGCTACCCAGCTGCTCCCCCAGATTAATACTGCTTCCTTCCTGGTCCGTTCCTTGAAAATAACCAATATGGAAGCTATACAGGGTACGAACAGGGTAATGGTGATCAAAGCTACAATGGTTTGCAACGCGTTTAATGCCAGGGCTGTTAATCCGGCAGCGCCGAAATCACGCCGCACAATCCCCATAATGAAGGCCGTAGACGCCTCGGGAGGCAGATTCAACCAGCCTACGGTAAGGGGCGCCAGTAAGTTTTGCAAAAACTCCAGGATCCCCGTTATTTGAAAGACACTGATAATCAGGGCTCCCAGAACAAAGAGCGGTGCGGCTTCCTTAAGGAAATGGTAGGACTTGGTACCGGTCTTCTTTAACACATTATCCAGCCGGGGCAGCCTCAGGGGAGGTAAATCGATGAACAGGTCTGCCGACTTACCCGGCAAAAGGGTGGACAGCAATGTGCCGGCCATCACCAGCACGCTGAAGATCACCAGGGCATACAGGGCCAGGTACTGCGGTCCCAGTGTGGCCAGCATGCCGGCGATGACGCCCAGTTGGGCCGAGCAGGGAATGGTTAACCCCAGCAGAAAGATGGCGATCTTTCTCTCCCGGTCCGAAGATAAGAGCCGGGTGGTGATGGTAGCCATGGTTACGCAGCCAAAACCCAGAATAATGGGGATTACTCCCCGGCCATTTAACCCAATGGAGGTTAACAAACGGTCGACCAGGGTGGCAATCCGGGGTAAATAACCCGAGTCCTCGAATAAAGACAGGAAGAAATAGAACCCTACCACCAGAGGCATCAACAATCCTAACAGGTAGGTCACCGTCATGGTAAGCAAACCGAACTCGCCAATCAAAATGGTGCCCGGCACGGAAGAATGTGGTATAAATTGCTCTACAAATTTGCGCACTGCAGGTTCATATATCCCCTGCATAATGGTCTCCTCGGTAATACCCACCACGGTACCGGCAATAAAAACACCGATGGTTTTGTACATCGCCCAGAGGGCCACGAACAGTATGGGGATTCCCGTCAGCGGTTTGATCATCCAGCGTCCTAAAATGGTGCCCAAACCGGCACCCCGGGAGATTTCCCGCACCACCTGCTGACAAATTTCGTTAACCCTTTCCCTCCGGCGGCGGTAAATTTCCTCCCGCCGGGTGCCCGGCTTGCAGCCGTGGCGAGCGGCAATTACCGGGTCTCCTTCCAGTACCAGCAGTGCTTCTCCCCGGCTACCTACCCGGTTAAGCAGTTGGTTGAGCTCCTCTTCCAGACCCGGTATGGTGTGTCCCGGCCTGGCGGTAAAAAGCTCTGCTTTCAGGCGGTCAAACCCTTCCTTCTTCACGGCCACCGTAGGGATGACCGGCACTCCCAGCAACTGGCTTAACCGATCCACATCCACTTCAATGCCCAGCCGTTTAGCATCGTCCATCATGTTCAGGGCAACGATCACCGGTACCCCGGTGTCGATGATTTGCTGGGTGAGAAAAAGGTCCCTTTCCAGATGAGCGGCCGAGACAACATTGAGCACCAGATCGGCGGAAAGGATAATATCCCGGGCAATGCGTTCTTCGTCGTTAAAAGAAGAAATACCGTAAACACCTGGTGTATCGATAACTACGTCGGAACCGTAACGACCGTAGGAAATATCCAGGGTTGTTCCCGGGTAGTTGGAAACATCCACATACATCCCGGTAAAGTGATTGAAAAATACTGATTTTCCCGTATTGGGGTTACCGGCCAGCACGATGCGCCGGGCTCCGGCGGGTATTTCTATTTTCAGCCCGGGGCAGTGGCAGTGGGCCATGGTTAAAAACTCCCTTCCACTTCGATCTGCCGGGCCAGGCCGCGGCCGATAGCGATTTCCTGACGGTTTTTACTAATCACTACCGGTCCCGCAGGTATTACTTCACAGCAGGTCACAACTTCCCCTTCGGCGATACCAAAACGCAGGGCCTGCGCCCGGACCAGTTCCGAGGGTATGGATAAAATGCGGCAACGCTGGCCTCTTTTCATGCGATCCAGGGTCATGGAAAATCCTCCTTTATGTAACCCCATTATGGAGATGAAAATCATTATCGCTGCCTGGTTACAGAAAACCTCACGCGTAGCACTTGAATAAATTACACATGAGAATGAATTTCAATCTAGGTACAGTTTAATCCTCCCACCGGCTCCTGTCAAGATATATTTATAAAGAAATAACGGGGTATAACACCCCGTTTGGTTGCGTTTTTACAAATCATCATCCGCTGCCGGACATTCAGCGCAACTATCTGAGGAAAGGTCGCTTTCTGCCGGGCAGGCACCTGTACTTTCCATGGCCGGGCATTTGGCAGCATCATTTCTGCGTTCCGCCGCACGAGTGGATTTGTCGTCACTAAACATGATTTTAATCACCTCCTGGACATAGTTTGTCCTCGGAGGGACAAAAAAAAGCTAACGAAAAATGGTATGTTTTTTAATCTAAGTCCAGACTTTTTAGCAATTGTTGCATTGCCTGCCACGAATTTTTAACCAGAAGGTTTATGTCTTCCGCTTGCGCCCTTTCTATGTGGAGTCCGGCCACCGCCACTACCGGCTGAGCGCAGGCTTTGGCCAGTTCTTCGGCTAGAGGTTTGGCTATTTCCTCGTCCTTGTGTCCCAGTCTGGGTACCACTGTAGAGGTACAGCTTATCCGAGCAGGATCGGCCAGGCTGGGACGGGGAATGCTTAATACCACAGCACCTATATGGGGCTTTTCACCACCGAAAAGGGCGATGATTACTCCTTCGCCCGTGATGGTTGCCTGCAGCTGAACCCGGTGTTTTCCTTCTCCTGCGGTAATAAAAAGGTTTTTAATCATGGCTGACCCCGCCCTTCTGCCCTTTTTGAAAACCGGTCAGGTACGGTTGCGCAAGCCCTTTATAGAGGGCTAAAACCTTAAAGATGCCCCCCATTCCTTCCGGAAGAATCAGTTTTTTTACAGCCATGGTGGTACGCATGGACCTTTCGTCAAAAACATAGTCGGCGCTGGGCCGAGGAATGGCTTCTACTATACCCAGGTTCAGTAAAAATTCCATTTGGGTGGTGTATCCGGCCAGATGCAGGCCAGCTTCCTGGCCCCAGCGGATCAGAGCGGAAAAATTGACGTGGGTGGTGATGTCCTGCCGCCCCACATGGTCCAGGGGGCAAGTGTTCAAACGATGTTGTCTGTAGCAGCGCAGTGTACCTTCGAAGCGGGAAGGATGATAAAGCTCCCTGGACTCCATACCATAGTCAATGATCAGCACAAACCCCCGGTCCAGCCCGGCAGCCGCTTGCCGCAACCATTCCCGAGCGGCCAGGTTCACTTCTGCCACCTGGCCCGGGACAAGGGTTATGTCCATGCTGGTAAAGTACTCTTCTAACAGGGGTGTGGAAAGTTCCCCCTCCTCTTCCACCAGTCGCCCATCACGCCAGTTGATATAGATTTCTTTCAGTCCAGCTCTGGTCTGGCGTACCCGGTGCACTGGAAAGGAATCCACAAGCTCATTGCCAAAAATAACCCCGTTAATGTAACCGGGATTTCCCACGTCTGATAGCGCATTTACCCAGCATACTTTTTCCGCTGGGAATGCGGTCAAAAGCTCTTTTTGTCGCCGGGCCAGTTCCGGGCTGATTTCAATGATATAATAGCGCACACTTTCCCACGCCGGCCGGAAAGATGTACCCAGCGCGCTTAATATATCCCGGGCTAAAAGCCCTTTACCGGCGCCGTATTCTACCAGCACCCAGTTTTGCGGCCGCCCCAGGCATTCCCACATTTGGGAAAACTGTTTGGCCAGCATGGTTCCAAAAAGGGGGTGCACGTCGGCGCTGGTATAGAAATCACCCCGGGGTCCGATTTTTTCTCCGGGGCTGGTATAATAACCCAATCCGGGATCATAAAGAGCCATTTGCATAAAATCCTTGAAAGTAATTGGTCCCCGGGCATTGATTAATTCACGAATCTTTTGCACTAAGAGGTTCAAGGTGATCACCTTTAACTAATTGCGCCTGTCTGGCGATATTATTTACCTTATCTTCTATAATAATCCAGTGATATGTTGCCTTTAAATCGCTCACACTAAAATTGTACTCAAGAAATTTTTTTCTAAAAATTAAAGGAGGTAAATCTATGACCATTGGCGAAAAGATGCATCAAACCCTGGCCTCTTTAGAAAGTGCAGCCGCCAATTTAAAAACCTTCTCCCTGGATACCCAGGATCAGACAGCCAAACAAATGTTTGCCAGTTATTCACGGCAGCTGGAAGATATTTGTCATGGCCTGCGGGGAAGGGTAAATTATATCGAGCAGCAGGAACCGCAGTACAAAGTGATGCAGCCACAGCAACAGCAGCAAAAACAGTAACCCCCTGTAAGCATAACATATCCGGAGGACGCGGGGTTTTCCCGGGTCCTCCCTGTCTTTTTACCACAGGTCGGGAAAAATATTTTTGCACAGGAGGATTGGTCAGGATTTATATGCTTGCACGACCGGTAAGCCGTGGACGGATTATTATGGGGCGTCTAAGCAAGGGGGCCGATTTACTGGCTTCCCTTACCCAGCTTTGTCTGAATGAAAATGTTCAACTGGGCGTCGTGCGGGCCATTGGCGCGGTTACCCGAGCCCGGGTGGGCTATTACCACCAGGACCGGCGTACTTACAGTTACTTAGAATTCGATGGCCCCCACGAAATCATTAACCTCGAGGGAAATATTTCTCTTAAGGACGGGCAACCCTTCGTCCATGCCCATATTGCCCTGATGGCTGAAGACGGTCGTATGGTCGGCGGCCACCTGGCGGAAGGGACGGAGATCTTTGCCTGTGAATATGTGATTACCGAACTGCTTCCTGAACGGAACCGCACTTTTGAACGGTTTTTTGATGAGGCTACGGGGCTGTACCTCTGGCCCCTGATAAAGGACTAGTTTTTACCTGAAAAAGGGCCAGGGTCCATAGCCGGCTGTAACCGTATGCACGGTTATGACCGGTTTTTTTGCTTCTCTGCCCGGGTGAGTACTCGCTTATCTTCTACCCGCCGGGTAGTTTTCTCCCGATCGAAATACTCTAGAAGGGGCAGAGCATATTTCCGGGACGTTTGCAACAGGTCCCGGGTTTCTCCCACGGTAATTTCCCCTTTTTCCAGCAAATAGTCAACCAGGGCCTGCCGGGCACTGGCCAAACAAACCGGATGGAAATAGAGATCATCGGCAACCCGGACAAGCATGCCTTTTTTGAGCAGGTACTGTAAAATTTCCTGCGCCGTATGCCCCTCCAGTCCCACCCGGCGGGTTGCTTCACCCCAGGCAGGTGGCTGGCAATTCCCCTCCCTGTAAATCTCGATCAACTGTTCTATCTGTTTTTGCTGTTTCGGGTTGGGCCTCGGGGTAAATTCGGGCAGGGCTATATCCTGGGTGTATAGCCTCACCAGACCATCCTCTTCCATAACCTGGAGAAGAGACTGAAACTGTTTGCTGTTCAACCCCGCAAACAGGCGGGAACGCATTTCTTCTTTGGGGAAACCTTCCCGCAGCGGGAAGTCCCGGTGGTATTCTTGCAGCATTGAGCGCATATTTTCCGCCCACTGCAGATAAACTTCCTGGAGAAGATAATAAACCTGGTTTTCTGAGAGTATGGAGCGAACCTGCTTTTTCTCCACCAGAGAGTGCAGGGTATCCTTTACCGTGCTCTCATCGAGACCACTCCACTTAACCAGTTCTTCTGCCGTAAAGATAGTCCGGCGGCTATGGAGTTGCTGAAGCAGCAGTTCTTCAGGTGTACCCTTTTCCCGGGTTAAAAGACTCTCGATTACTTCCCGGCGCAGGCGACGGTGTTTTGGTGCTACCGGATCGATGATCTTGCCTCCACCGATGGTGCGTATGGGGGAATAAGAACGGACGACAAACCGGTCACCCCGCACACCCACTGCCGGTTCCTCCAGCTCCAGCTGGGCCAGGGCTGTCTCCTGCGGGGCCAGTTCATCCCGGTCCAGGAGGATCACCCGGCACATAATTTCCGCCGTTCCCAGATGCAGGCGCACCCGGCTTCTGTTTTTTAAAGGTTTCGCCGTTCCCAGAAGGACAAAGCGTACATCCAGACGATAGGAGGGGATAAGGCTGCCGGGGGTGGCCAGGACACTGCCCCGGGGTACTTCTTCCACCTCCACTCCGGTGAGGTTCACCGCTACTCGCTGTCCGGCCCGGGCTTCTTCCACCTTCCGGCCGTGTACCTGCAGTGAACGCACCCGGGTGGCTATTTTGTAAGGCATAATTTCCAGTGCATCCCCGGTATGCAGTATACCGCTCCACAATGTACCGGTAGCTACGGTACCAAAGCCGGTGATCGAAAAAATCCGGTCGACCGGGAGGCGTACGTGACCGGTAGCGGGTTTTTCCTTTACCTCTTCTGCTACCAGATCAATGGTGCGCAGAAGCTCATCCAGCCCCTGACCGGTAACACTGGATACCTCCACCACTGGCGCGTCTTCCAGGGTGGTGCCCTTCAGGAACTCCACCACCTCTTCCCGCACCAGGGCCAGCCATTCCTGATCCACCAGGTCCACCTTGCTTAGCACCACTACTCCCCGTTCGATTTGCAGGAGCTGGATGATATCCATGTGTTCTTTTGTTTGGGGCATGATTCCTTCGTCGGCGGCAATAACCAGGAGCACCAGATCAATCCCGCCTACCCCGGCCAGCATGTTTTTAATAAATCTTTCGTGGCCGGGGACATCCACAATGCCGGCCTGCCGGCCGCTGGGCAATTTTAAGGAAGCAAAGCCCAGTTCAATGGAAATGCCCCGTTCCTTCTCTTCCTTCAAGCGATCCGTATCCACTCCGGTTAGAGCCTTGACCAGCATGGTCTTACCGTGATCCACATGACCGGCGGTACCAATGATCAAATGGGTCACCTTTCTTCCTCCTCTCCGGGCTTCAACGCTGCCGCCACTGCCTTTACCAGAAGCTCTCCTTCCCCGGGCGAGACGGTGCGCATGTCCAGGAGTAACCGGTCGTCCTGCACCCGCCCCATTACCGCCGGTTCCCCGGCCCGCAATAGTTTGGCCAGCTTCTCGCTATCCATCTGCCGGGGCCGTATTGTTACGGCCATGGAGGGCAGGTCGGCTGTAGGCATGGCTCCTCCCCCTACCCGGGAAATAGTGGCTTCCACTTCAATGGCGGCTAGTTCCCCGACCACGTAACGTAATTGCTCCGCCAGTGTACGGGCCTGTTCTTCCAGGTCCGTGGCGCCAGCCGTAAGCATACGCAGGACGGGGATCTCGTGAAGAGCCCGGTCGGGTTCCAGGTATGTGCGCAAGGTAGCTTCCAGGGCTGCTACGGTAAGTTTATCAATGCGTACGGCCCGGGTCAGGGGATTTTTCTTCATTTTTTCGATGTACTGACGCCGGCCGACAATAATCCCTGCCTGGGGGCCACCTAAAAGTTTGTCGCCGGAAAAGGTTACTACATCGGCGCCAGAGGCCACGACCTCCTGTACCGTTGGTTCTGCAGGTAGTCCAAAGTGGCTTAAATCAACCAGAAAACCACTGCCCAGGTCGCTCATCACCGGCAAACCATATTCTTTACCCAGCGAGACCAGTTCGGCAACGGTAATTTCCCGCACGAAACCGACCAGGCGGTAGTTGCTGGTATGCACATGCAAAAGAAGGGCAGTCTGGTCGGTAATAACCCGGCGGTAATCGTCGGGATAGGTCTTGTTGGTTGCCCCCACCTCCACCAGTTTCGCTCCACTTTGGGCCATCACTTCAGGAATGCGAAAAGAACCGCCAATTTCTACCAGCTGCCCCCGGGAGACAATCACTTCCCGGCCACGGGCGAGGGTGCTCAGGGCCAGCAAAACTGCCGCGGCATTATTATTTACCACCAAGGCCGCTTCTGCCCCGGTCAGATTGGTCAGTAGTCCTTCCAGGGGTGCATAACGGGAGCCCCGGCGCCCGCTTTCCAGGTCCAGTTCCAGGTTGGAGTAGCCGGAGGCTACCATTTCTACTGCAGCCCGGGCGGCAGGAGAAAGTACGGCCCGGCCCAGGTTGGTGTGCAGCACCACGCCCGTGGCGTTGATAACCCGGCGCAACTTCGGCCGGGAGCGGCGGGCGGTTTCCCGGATCACTTCCTTCACTACCCGGCTGGTTATTTCTTCGCGCCCTATCTCATCCTTTGCCCCATCCGTTAAAATGGCCTGGCGCCAGCGATCCAAAACCTGCCTGACCGTTTCTACAACCAGGTTGCGGGGCTTTTCCGCCAGCAGGGCGGTCATTTCCGGTGAACGCAATACTTCGTCCACTGCCGGTAATTTGCGTAAAGCTTCCCTATTGGCCATGATCCTGTATGCCTCCGCTACCATTGTCCCCAACATTATAGGGCAAGCACACCGTTTTTAGCAAGTGTGCGGGCATATCACTCATCCATCGTAAATCTTCAGTAAAACCGGTATGACGAGGATGGGTGCACGTCTTACACGAAGCACTGGAGTGAGCGAGGACCCAGCACTCACTGAAATACCAACTCTTCCCAAAACCTGATGTGTCAATTAAACCTGAAACAGCGGGAGCAGAGTCATATTTAGGTGAGTGCTGGGCCGCATCCAACCGGGTTCACTGAAATTTACCCCCCATCAATATTCCCGGATGATCTCATAAAAAGTGGTGCGCTGGGCCGGGGTGAAACCTGCCTCCCTGATGCAACGGATTATTTCCGGTAAGGGTACCCGGTAGTTAACTCCCGCTGCCCGAACCACATTTTCTTCCAGCATGGTACTGCCGAAATCATTAGCTCCAAAAAACAGAGCTACCTGGGCTATTTTGGCCCCCTGGGTGACCCAGGAAGCCTGGAGGTTGGGCACATTATCCAGCATCAACCTGGCCACGGCCAGAGTGCGCAAATAATCCACTCCGGTAGCTGTTTCTCCTCCCAGGGCAGTGTTTTGGGGCTGGAAGCTCCAGGGAATAAAGGCGGTAAACCCTCCGGTTTCATCCTGTAGTTCCCGTACCCGCACCATGTGCAGTACGCGATCTTCGGGCGTTTCCACATGTCCAAACATCATGGTGGCGGTAGTTTTCATCCCCAGGCTGTGGGCGGAGCGCATTACTTCCATCCACTCGGTCCAGGAAATCTTGTGCGGGCTGATGACCCGACGCACGCGGTCTACCAGTATCTCTGCACCTCCTCCGGGTAGAGAATCCAGGCCGGCTTCTTTTAGCCGGGCCAGCACTTCCTTAACCGGCAGACCGGATTTCCTGGCCATGTGCATTATTTCCGGTGGCGAAAAGGAGTGAATGTGGATATCGTAACGTTCCTTTATGGATCGGAGCATATCCAGATAGTATTCCAGTCCCAGAGCTGGATGCAGCCCGCCCTGGATGAGCAACTCCGTACCTCCTGCCCGGATGGTTTCCTCGATTTTTTGAAAAAGTTCTTTTTTCTCAATTACGTAGGCATCGGGATCCTGTGGGTGGCGATAAAAGGCACAGAAACGGCAGCAGCATTGGCAGATATTGGTATAATTGATGTTGCGGTCAATAATAAAAGTCACCCGGTTTTCCGGGTGCAGGCGGCGGCGTACCTGGTCGGCTGCCTTTCCCAGAGCCAAAAGGTCGGCCCGAGTGAGGAGTTCCACCCCTTCTTCCAGGGAGAGCCTCTCCCCCGCTACGACCTTTTCTAATAGAACCGTTACCTTTGGCACTACTCCTCACCCCAGATCGTAAGCCTGACTCTTTCTTCAATTATGCCGCTTTTATAGGCATAGTCGTAAAAAGTAAGTAATGCCCGGCGGTAGTCCTCGTCAAAGTCGTAGCGGATAACGTTATTGAAGTAATCTTCCAGTACCGGTTGGGGTAGGCCGGTGCGCCGGTGTGCTTTTTCAATTAGCGTGGGCAGTTCCCCCATGCCTACTTCGCGGGAACGGGAGAGCAGTTCAGCCAGGGCGGTAGTTTCTTCCGGATGAGCTTCGGCAAATTCCCGCCGGATCACCCACAAGGCGTAGACCATCCTTTCCCCGGTAAAATCCTTCCAGGCCTGGCCGAGGTCGGTGATGAACACCGGCATATTCTCCCGGATTACCTGCTGGTGGGCCAGCATGGCGTCGTCACCAATGAGCAACGCCCCGTCCCCCATTTTCAGCATGGTTCTTAAATCTGCTTCCACAGGGCAGAGTTCTACCTCCACATGGTAGTAATGTTCAAAGAGAATTCGCAGTAAAACTACGGAGGTGGCGGAAGCAGTGGTCACACAAGCCCTTTTTCCCTCCAGCTCGGTAACCGGGAGGTGGCTGAAGAAAAGGATGCTGGCCACCCTGCCGTCGCTGGCTATGGATAGGCGGGGTAAAATGAAACAATCCCCGGCGTGGCGGGCGTATTCAATGGACGAAAGAGGGGTGCAGTGGAGATCTCCCTCCAGAAACATGCGGTTTAACCTGGTTGGGGGTCCCTTTACCAGTTCCCCGTCCAATGGAAGTAACCCCTCCTCCAGGGCATGGTAGACCGGCAGACAGTTCAGGTATTCTACCTGCCCCAGGCGCAACCTGGTCACTGCAACCCCTCCCAGAGTACATTATACAGGGTGTCCCGCTCTACCGGTATCCGCCCCGCTGCCTGGATCATTTTAATGAGTTTTTGTTTGGGCATATACTGATCCGTTTCGGCCCCTGCATCATGGGCAATTTTTTCTTCCACCACCGTGCCGTCCAGATCGTCCACCCCGAAGGAGAGGGCTACCTGGGCCAGTTTGGGGCCAATCATAATCCAGAAGGCTTTGATATGGTCGAAATTATCCAGCATCAGGCGGGCAATGGCCAGTACTTTTAAATCGTCGTAGCCGGTAGGGCCGGCCAGTCCCAGGGATTCCAGCCCCGTATTTTTGGGATGGAAGGCCAGGGGGATAAAGGCCAGAAAGCCCCCCGTACGGTCTTGCAACTCCCGTAACCGGACTAGGTGCTCTACCCTCTCCTCAATGGTTTCAATGTGGCCGTAAAGCATGGTGGCGTTGGTGCGCATGCCCAGGCGGTGGGCTGTTTCGTGTACTTCCAGCCAGCGGTCACCACTGATCTTGCGCGGGCAAATCCGCTCCCGCACCCGGGGAGCAAATATTTCCGCTCCTCCGCCGGGTAAGGAGTCCAGCCCAGCTTCTTTAAGCAGTTCCAGGGTTTTCTCAAGGGACAATCCGCTGGTGCGGGCCAGGTAATCCACCTCTACGGCAGTAAAGGCTTGAATGACCACCCCCGGCAGGGCCCGGCGCACCCGGTGCAGCATTTCCAGGTAGTATTCCAGATCCAGGGCATCATTTAATCCACCCACAATATGAATTTCCGATACACCCTGGCCCCGGCATTCCAGCGCCCGGGCTTCAATTTCATCCAGGGTCATGGTATAGGCCCCCGGGTCACCGGGATCCCGCCCGAAGGCACACAGGAGGCAGCGATTGATACAGATGTTGGTATGGTTGATATGCCGGTTAACAATGAAGTACGCCCGGTTGCCGTTTTTTCGCTGACGGATCATGTCGGCCAGATAACCGATGGTTAGAAGGTCCCCCGACCTGAATAAGCGCACCCCATCATCAAAACTGAGGCGTTCTCCCGCCTGCACTTTTTCCGCGATGTCCTTTAGTTCTGTGGAAGAAAAAAGTCTGTACATTTTCTCCTCTTCTCCCTTAAGAATATTTAGGTGCCTCCCCTGATTAAAAAAGGTGCAGGGGAAAGAGCACGTCCAAAAGGGTAAAAACAAACATGACTACGCTTAAAGTTCCGTTGAGATTGAAGAAAGCTACTCCCGTACGGGAAAGGTCCCGGGGGGAAACCATGACGTGCTGTTTAAATAAAAGCGCGGCGGCAATCAGCACCCCCACCAGGTAAAATATCCCCAGCTTTAAGACAAAGGCCACGGAGATGAACAATAACGCTGCCACAATGTGAAAAAAGATGGAAATCATTAAAGCCCGCTCCAGGCCAAAACGGGCCGGAATGGAGTGAAGGCCGTATTTACGGTCAAAGTCATAGTCATCGCAGGCATAAATAATATCAAAACCTCCTACCCAGAAAAGAACACCCAGCCCGATGAGTACAGGGGCCAGATCAAAACGATTGGCAATGGCAATCCAGGCACCCACCGGAGCCAGCCCCAGGGCCAGCCCCAAAAAAAGATGGCAGGTCCACGAAAAACGCTTGGTAAAAGAGTAAAAGGAGAGAACCACCACTGCCACCGGGGATAACTGAAAGGCCAGGGGACTCAACTGGTAGGCCGACAACAGCAACAGGGCAAAGGAAAAAATAACTGAAAGCCATACCTCCTTTACGTTGAGCAGCCCCCTGGGCAGGGCCCGGTTGGCAGTACGGGGATTAAGGGCATCAATTTGCCGGTCAATTAACCGGTTAAGACACATGGCAGCAGTACGAGCCCCCACCATGGCCAGGGTAATCCAAAACAAATCGTGGATGCTGGGTATTTTCTTTTGTACCAGAAGGGCGCCTACATAAGCAAAGGGCAGGGCAAAAATGGTGTGTTCAAATTTAATCATTTCCAGGAAAATTTTTGTTTTATTAATTACCATGGAAACCATAACTCTTCCACTTCCTGTCTACAAGTTCCTTGATGTCGGCACTCATCTCGATATCTTCGGGCCATTCCCTCATGTGCCCTTCGCCGGGGCCTTTTTGGGTGGCGTCAATGCCCATTTTGCTGCCATAGTGGGGTAAGGGCGAGGAGTGATCCAGGGCGTCCAGGGGGCCGTCTACAATAAGGGTGTCCCGGCGCGGGTCTACGTTATTAAATACCCGCCACATTACTTCAGAAAGGTTTTGGACGTCCACATTTTCATCCACCACAATAATCAGTTTGGCCAGCATCATCAGCCCCATACCCCACAGGGCACACATTACCTTTTTGGCCTGGCCGGGGTAACGTTTTTTAATTGACACAATAACACAATTATGAAATACTCCCTCAAAAGGCATGTTTATGTCCACAATTTCCGGAAGCTGTAGCCGCATGAGTGGTAAAAAGATGCGTTCGGTGGCCTTACCGATATAGGCATCCTCCATCGGAGGTTTGCCCACAACGGTGGCTGCATAAATGGGGTTTTTGCGCCTGGTAATACAGGTCAAATGGAAAACAGGATAATAATCCGGCAAGGAATAATATCCCGTGTGGTCTCCAAAGGGTCCCTCCAGGCGGGTTTCCCGCGGGTCCACATACCCTTCCAGAATAATTTCGGCATTGGCCGGAACCTCCAGGTCCACCGTTTCACAGCGTACCAGCTCCACCGGTTCCTTGCGTAAAAAACCGGCAAAAAGCATTTCGTCGATTCCGGGAGGTAAGGGCGCCGTGGCCGCATAAATGACCGCCGGGTCGGCCCCGATGGCCACCGCTACGGGCATAGGTCCGTCGTAGTTTCGCACATGTTCTGCTCCCCCCTTGTGTATGTGCCAGTGCATCCCCGTGGTGCGTTCGTCAAAAACCTGCATGCGGTACATGCCCACATTGCGCCGGCCCGTAACGGGGTCCCGGGTGAAAACCAGGGGCAGGGTGATAAATGGACCGCCATCCTTGGGCCAGCATTTGAGCACGGGCAGTTCTTTCAGGGAAGGATTGTCCCGGATGATCACTTCCTTGCAGGGACCGGACTTTACTATCCTGGGTATGAAAGAGGACAACTGGGCCAACCTGGGTATGGCTTTGAGCTTGTCCAGGAAAGTTAAGGGCAGTGCTTCCGGTTGTAAAATGCTGATCAATTCTGCCCCAATTTGGTCCAGATTGTCTACCTCCAGGGCCAGGCACATCCGTTCGAGAGAACCAAAGGCGTTGGTCAGCACCGGTATGTTGCAGCCCCGCACATTTTCAAAAAGCAGTGCCGGTCCGCCGGCTTTGCAAACCCGGTCGGTAATTTCGGTAATTTCCAGTTCCGCATCCACTTCAGTGGTGATTCTTTTGAGCAGACCCCGCCTTTCCAGTACTGAAAGGAAGGCCCGCAAATCCTTATAAGCCATAGCACTACCTCCGCTTTAAACCACGGTACCCACGTGTACGGTCACAATGCCCCCGGTTAGTTCGTAGTAGCGGGCATCCGCAAGGCCCACATCGCAAAAAAGCTCTTTTATTTCCCTTTGATGGGGAAAGTCCTTTAACGAATTGGGCAGGTAACTGTACGGGCCGTCGAAACCGATACCCAGCCGCCCTAAAAGGGGTACCACATGGTTGAAGTAAAGGTAATAGAGCTGCTTAAAAAAAGGGGCGCTGGGCTTGGACAATTCCAGGGAAACCACTTTGCCTCCCGGTCGGACCACCCGGGCCATTTCACTGATCGTTTTGCGGATGTCCGGTACATTGCGCAGGGCAAAACCAATGGTAGCACAGTCAAAAGTGTTATCCGGGAAAGGTAAATTCACGGCATTTCCTTGAACAAACTGAATTTGTTCAGCAAAGGGAGTTTTTTTGATGTTTTCCCTGGCTTTGGCCAGCATGTTTTCACAAAAGTCCAACCCCACCACCCGGCCCCGGACACCAACCAGACGCGCCTGCTCAATGGTCAGCATACCCGTACCGCAACAGACATCCAAACCATAACCGCCCGGTTGCAAACCGGTCTGGGCAGCGGCAAAACGGCGCCAGTATTTGTCACGGTTAAAGCTAAGGGCTGTGTTCAGCAGATCATAGCGGTGGGCAATGGAAGAAAAAATAGCATGAACATATTCTTCTTTGCTGCGATAGGGTGGTGGAATGAAGACCATAAACCTTTGCTCCTTTTCGTTCAACCTACCTGGGCGGCCAGTCCCGCGTTATCCTGCTGTAAAAGCCGGATTAGTTGTTCTAAGGTATCCCGGCTTTCCCCGGGGGGGAGATAAGTTAATTCCCGGAAGGCTTCCTCAAGGTAGCTGTTATTTTCCTGGGCATAGTCGTTCAGCCCCACGGCCATACCAAAGTTTATGCCAAACCGCTCCAGAATTTCCTGTTCCCGTTCCGGGGCACCGGCCAGGTGTCCGGCAAGCCTGCAGCCCCCGCCAAAAAGGACCGCCGTTTCCTTATAAACAATTTGTTTGAGCAGGTCGGGATTTTTCGGCTCATCTCCACTTTGGACACGCAGGATGCCACCCTCACTCATTTTACAGATTATTTTCGAGAGAGGTTTCAAGTATTTTACCACACCGTGATCACACAAGCAGGTAAAAAAGCGGCTGTAAAAATAGTCCCCCACCAGTATGGGAAACTGATAGCCGTCTTTCGGGTCCCCCGGTCCGGGCCACTCCCTGACACTCCTGTGTAGTTGGGCAGCCAGGTATATAAACTGCACCACGGCTGCCAGGGCAACAGCCTGTGTATTTAGGGGCGCAAAAATCCGGGCTGATAAAAGTACCAGGGCGGGGCGAATCACGTCGTGCAAACAGCCGGGTACCAGACGGGCAAAGCTGGCCAGGTGCCCTGCCCGGATTTGAAACGATTTGGCCAGTATGTTTTTGGTTTCCTGTAATTCGGCTTGAATGGGGGCGAGTACCCGGTCGAACATATTAGACCTCCTTCTTACCCTAACTTAGTATTGATTCGTTACAGCTAAAAAATTTCCTTCCCGGTGTGAAAAATGCCCGAAAAATGCAGTAAGCCCTGCAATCTTTTTCAGATCGCAAGGCTCACTAGCCCTTACTTAACCGGGTACTAATAAAAATCCCCCTCCTAAAGATTGACAGCTACCTGATGATCAGCCAGTTGTTCAGCGACGGGAAAGATACCACGTTTGGTTTCTCTGGCCGACATGTGCTTGGCACGAAATTGGCTGGTCAGGTAGTTGCAAGCATCCCAGGGATCAACCTTCTCACCACATGTGAAAACATCCACCGCTGCATAACCCAGTTCCGGCCAGGTATGGATAGCCAGATGGGACTCGGAGATAACCACCACGCCGCTGACTCCCTGCGGGCTGAACTTATGGAACACGCATTCCCGTACTTCTGCTCCTGCTTCGAGGGCTGCATTAACCATGATTTCTTCGACTTTTTCAATATCGTTGAGGATGTCGAATTCGCAGCCATAAATTTCAGCCAAGACATGGCGGCCCAAGTGTTTCATCTTTGTTATCTTCCCCCTTTTGATCAAAATATTATTGGAATCAAGCCGCCTGACAAACGCGACATTTGTCAGGATTGGCCAATTCCAATCAAGTTCAATTGTAGCATAAGATTTGTGGTTGTCAAATATAATTTTAAACGCCCAACCAGACATTTTATTTACAGTTATGGGGGTTTTCGTCAATTTCTTTAAGTACCAGATAAACCATGGGCGGCGCGCCAAAAACCATGGTGGTGGCGGCAGCCACGATTCCTGAATCGTTGAAGATCAGAGCCAGGATGCTTCCCATAGTAACGCCAATAAAGCCGCGAAACAGATCGGGATATTTGTTCCGGATGGACGCCATCACCCCTATCGGGCGGTGAAACAAAAGTACCAGACTACCCAGGCTAGCCAGGAAAATCCGGCTCCAGATAGTGTAACGTACCAGCTTGATGTTCAACTCCGACTTGCGCTGGATAATATCCAGCACTACCGGCCATCCGCCCTGCAATACCAGGGCAGTATTACGTCCAATGTGGGACTGCAACCAGGGCGGGCGGTGCAGATCGTAAATCATAAAGGCCAGCAACACGGCCACCAGCCCCAGGCCAATGCACAAAATGTTCCGCAGGTTCAGGGGCCTGTCCGTGAGCAATAAAAAGGTGGTAAAGAAGGCTCCTGTCGCGGCAATGGTACCTCCGACGTTGGTACCCAGTTGGGGGGCGGCCAGGATATAAATGGTTACCAGATAAATAACCCCTGTCAAAAATAAAAGGGGTCTCCGCCACTGGGATAGCCGGGTGAGCAGGGTTGTGGAGCCGATGATCGTCGAGCCGATGAGAATGCCCATATATTCATTGCCAATGCCGTAAAACCGTGCGCCAACAATGGGGTCGTATCCCATGATAGCTGTTTTTTGCAGAGGGCATCCCAGCACGGCATCCAGCAAAATCAGCCCCCCATTGGCAAAGCAAAGAAAAATAAAGGGGTCCAGGTGCCACCTGCGGTGCATAAAAACCGTCAGCAGGGTAAGGAGAACAGCCATGATTAACATTTCTAGAAGAACCACCCAGGGTGTCGGCTGGGGTAGTAAAGGAAGCAACAAATAGACCAGGGGTACCACCATAACCGAAAGCAAAAATGGTTCCAGCACCCGGCCCAACCGGGTGCGCCGCCAGAAAATGCAGTAAAGGGATACCAACAGGAGAACAAGCTGGTAAAAGATGTACCCTTTTTGTATGGTTGGCCGGATGTTATAGGTAAGACTGAGCTGGTTTAGCATACGTTCCAGAGTCTCGATTTGACCCTTTTGGGGAGCAGTTACCCGCATGGGTTGGCCCGTTACTTCCCCGGGTGTCCCTATCCCCAGATAGTGCAGAATTGTGGGAGCAATATCAGTATTCATCACCACGCCGGCCCTCTTGGTGGTGGGAGAAGATAACAAACCAGGAGTTACCCCCGCACCTACCGCCATGATTGGTGTGAGGTAATTATCGCCGTTAGAAACCCCTTTCCCGGGTGTAGGGGAAACGATGAGCAACAGATCCCGGTGCGGATCGAGCCGGGAAGTGATTGTCCCAATAAAATTATCCACCCTTTTTAGAGTTAGCCGGCGCTGATTGTGCACAACTTTATCCAGAACATCCCCGCGCAATTCGTTCAGCCGCGAAAGATCTCCCAATTCAACAACTGCCAGGGATACTCCTGGTGGAAGCCGGTCAAAAGCATGCAGTAACTTTTCGTAGTCGGTACGCATACCTCCCGGGAAAAACGGATCATCGGTCAGCATGGCCGTACCCACATGGCCGTAATCAACCACACCACCTTCATCCATGGCTATGCTTATCGCCTGCCGCCGCAAACCCTGCGGAACGTCGGCATTGCCCAGGACGGCGGTTTTCAAGCCCGCTTTATGCAGGGCAGAGCCCAAAGCTCCCGGCCTGGCCGGGTAGGGCAATTGCTGGTTTTGTTTATGGATGCGGACAATACCCAGTTGGACCAAGGCATCGGGATTAACATCCATGCCCGTGCGCCGGTGGAACTCCTCGCCAGCGGTACCCCTTTCCAACCTCTCCCGGGCGTTAAAACCGAGGGCTGCGGTACCGGTGGCAGTAATATGTACACCGGCCCCAATGGTGGCATAGGTATTTTCCGGAGTTAGTGCCCCCGCATTATTGCCATTCATCAAGCCCAATGCACCCTGCTGCAGCAACTGTTGCAGGTGAGGCATTTGCTTTAAATCGGAAAGGCTCAGCCGGTCGACCACAACCATGATTACCCTGCCTCCCCTGGATGCCGGGCTAATGGCTTTGCCCTGTTTACCTTCAGCAGGCAGGGCGGCTTGTAGTGCGGGTGCGGAGTCAGCCTGGAGGGGGACCGGGAAAAGGAGGGCCACGAAAAAGATGAGGGCGGTGATGAGCATTGACCGCCTGGTTTTCATAATGGATCACCTTTGTTCTATAGTCTGGTTTCTTTTCATTTGCCGTGATTAATTTCTGAAGAGCTCATTTCTTCCATTGGCGTTGCTGATCGCGAAGGTAAAAGCCCCTGGCTGGACAGCACACTTTTATACTGCTCCTCAATTTGACGTACCATGACGGTAACGGTAAAGTGCTCCATCACCCGTTGCCTTCCCTTCTGGCCCATTTCTACCGCCTGCCGGCGATCTGATAGCAACCGGGCTAAAGCTTGGGCAAGGGCATGGGGATCCCGGGGGGGTACTAACAGACCGGTTTCTCCGTCTAATATCACTTCCGGCAGCCCGCCCACCCTTGTAGCCACCACAGGTTTTCCTGCGGCCATAGCCTCGAGGATGGTCAGAGGTAAACCTTCAGTAATGGAAGGCAGGACAAAAATATCCATGGCAGCTAAAATTTGAGGAATGTCCGCCCGTTCTCCCACGAAAAACAGCCGTCCGTCAAGCCCTAAGGTCCTGCTTTCCTCCTCCAGGGCCTGCCGTAAAGGGCCATCCCCAACGACAACGAAATTAACCTGGCAATCCCGGCACAGAACGGCCGCAGCCTGAAGGAAATAAGACACCCCTTTCTGGGGCGCCAGGCGGGCAATGGTCCCCACCAGCTGCCCGAG
Organism: Desulfovirgula sp.; assembly: GCA_020725525.1. GTDB lineage: Bacteria > Bacillota > Desulfotomaculia > Desulfotomaculales > Desulfovirgulaceae > Desulfofundulus. The sequence goes on along the minus strand of DYEX01000015.1, from coordinate 27,769 downwards.
AGGAGGCAACCCCAGCAAGCGCAATACGGCCCGACGATCCACTTCCCGGCAGAAGGGGGTCGGGTCTATGCCGTTGGGTATGGTTACTACCCGGTCTGGATGCAGTCTTTCCTTTATTAACAATTCTTGTCTCAGGGTTTCCGACACAGTTAAAATGCGGTGGGTGTAGCGGGCCAACAGTCGCTCGCAATAGGCAAAAATGTTTTTTTTCCAGGAAGGCCAGAACTCATAAAAAATAGAGTTGTGAGCAGTCATAAATACCACCGGCGTACGGGCCATACGGGCGGCCAACCGTGCCACCAGCCCCGCCTTGGAGCTATGGGCATGCATAATGGTGATGTTCTCAGCGAGCAGGGTATCCACCAGAATACGTAAAGATTGCCAGTCGGAACGGGGGGAAAGTTCACCCACCAGGGGTATGGGCACTACCCTTACTCCCAGATCTGCTATTTCCCGAGCCATGTCACCCGGTGGACAGGCTACCGAGGGTTCAAAAATATTTTTGTCTCCCAATTTTAAAAGGGAGAGCAGGTGGTTTTTCATGCCGCCCCTGGCCGGACGAATAACATGTAAAATCTTAAATTTGGGCACTCCTTCTACTCCCCTAGATAAGTTTTATATACAACCATGCGTTTATAATTTTTATAATGTTATATTACCAGCTTCAACCAGTATCATTCTCATTCTTTATTTATTCGCTACTGAAACGGGTTTACCTTCCAGGAATCATAAAGCACGGTCTTTTCAACCGTGCTTAAGTGATCTAAATATTTTCTTAAATGCGCGGTCGGTACAATATTAATGCTCTGAGATGGCGTTTGTGGGACAGCTTTCCACGGCCTCATGGGCCTGATCCTCCAGTTCGGGTGGGACTTCGTCCACAATGGCGTGGGCTTTATCTTCATCGTTCCAGTCAAATACTTCGGGACAGGTATCCACACAGGCACCACAGCTGATACAAAGATCCTGGTCCACTTCAACACGCATGACCATCGCCTCCATTATTGGTTTTTACCGAAGCAATATTATTCTTTGTCCGGGGATAGAAAAATTATGCTTTTTTTGAAGACTCAAGTTTTCAGCAGGGGGATTTGCAAAATGTCGCCTGGATATATCCGATCTGGGCTGGTCAACCCGTTGATCCGGATGATTTCTTCTAGCGATGTGTCATACCGCCGGGCCAGTTCCCAAAGAGTGTCCCCGGGGCGTACCCGGTAAAGAAAAAAAGAAGAACCGCCGCTCATCCAGATGACCAGCAACCGCCCCTCCCGGCTACCTACCACCAGGCGACCGTTAGCGGTTAAGGCCAGATCATTAACCGGAACTTCTACCGTTATAGCCCGCTCTGGTGACGGGGAGACCACTGGCACGGGGTAGATAAAGATATGCCCTTCGGGGGTTCCCACTACCAGCACCTCCCGGTCGACCAACCTCCCCACGGCCAGGGCTGATATGGCGCTTCCCAGGTCATCGGTGGTGAGTACGGTAGAAAGGGTTTCCCCTACTGCTACTACCCGGACCCGCCCATCATCGCCGCCCCAGGCCAGATCCTCCCCGGGGACACCTGTTAATCTCCCGGATACCATGGCCGTCAAGCCGCCGGGCAGTCGTTCCAGCAAGGGTCCGCTTACAAAGCCCCTCTCCGTGTAGGAAAAAGTAACGATGCCCCAATTGCCTTCTTCCTGGAAAGCGACTGCAATTAAGGGCAACATCCCGGCCCGCTCAATTACGGTTACTTTCTGCGGTGCCCCGGGCACCAACCGGATGGACAGCAACTGGAGATTCATTTCCGCCTCCGGCCTTCCCGGTTGTTCATAAACATAAAAAGCACCTGCTCCCTCGGCGGCGGCTACAATTTCCAACCGCCCGTCCCCATTTACGTCTCCCAGGGCCAGACTGACGAACCGGGCTTCAGGTTCCGGCGGAGTACGCCAGAAAGGAACAATGGTCCCCCCGCGAACCGCCCAGGTCAGGATCTGGTCCAGGGTGCCGGCAATAATCTGATCCGGCGTGAAGTTCCCCATTCCCACTGCCAGGCTTAATACTTCCACCGGTACATCGATGGTACTCAGCAGGCGATAAATATTATTTTCTGGTGCGAAAACGGCTATACGGCGCCCGGTGGCCGCCACCACGTCCCCCCGGTCGCTGATGATTCTCCCGCTCCCCACCAGCACCGGTCCCCGGTTAACCCGGCTTTCCCACTGCAGATTCTTTCCTTTAACCATTGTCCGTAGCCCCCTCAGTAAAATCCCTCAACCACAAAGTATGCGCCAGTTGACCACCAGGTGTTTTTGACTGAAGGACGTGGTGACACTCAAGACATAAAAAAGGCGAGCATCACTATTGAAATACTCGCCTTTTAAAGATAATGCAATAAACCGGTTAACTTTTTGAGTAAATCCTGCCTGGCGATTTACAAGCTCGCAGGCAAAGACCGGCAGTTCCCCAGGGCAGCCTGTTACACTTTAAACTGGGAGGACAGATCTTTGGTGTATTTAGCACGCGTCAAGGATAATCCGGGGTTCAAGGTTTCTTGGTGTTTTAAACACCCCAGCTCGCCACACTTGATACTCGGCCTAAAGCGTCTTTTTCTTTAGTAAGTTGCATTTTTTATCTTTTTAGGCAAATTCCCAGATACTTAAACGACCATTTCGTCGGCCAATTTTTTCAATTGCCTGCCTACGACACCCAGTTCGTTAATTGAGGCGTTAATTTCCTGGGACGAGGCAGCCTGCTGCTGGACTGCCGCCGACACCTGCTTAATTGAGTTAGTTAAGTCCATGATGGATTGCTGTACATCATGTAGGGTCTGCATGATTTCTTTAACCGAACGCTGGGTATCCTGGGATAGCTTGCGTATTTCGCCGGCCACCACATTGACCCCCCCGGCGTCACACTAAAAATTAAAAGCCCGTAAAGCCTTGCTTAGGCGACCTTACGGGCTTTTCTCTGGTCGGAGCGACACGACTCGAACGTGCGACCTCTACCACCCCAAGGTAGCGCTCTAGCCAAACTGAGCTACGCCCCGACATTACCTGCTGGCAATATTAATTTTACTGTATCCTTAACCCAATGTCAAGGGGTTAGGTGTTGCTGGGCCAGAGTGGACGCGCCCTCTAAGAAAAACAAGAAGTCATTGAAATGGCAAAAAGCGATAGATAAAATATTTCCTGGAATGCCGTGTTTGTACCATGCTATTTCTGCTAATTTTGAAGGAGGTTTTTTTATGGCTACCGGTCCCTGTGGGCTGGCCTGCAATGCCTGTGGCCTGTACAACCGGGGCAAATGTGCGTCCTGCGGTCCCGGCAGCAGCATTGAAGCCCGGGCCAAAATCAACTTTCAGGAACAGTTGGGTTTTCGCTGCCCCGTGCTGGCCTGCGCCATTACCCGGAACATCGATTACTGCTCCCGGGATTGTTCCGAGTTTCCCTGTTCCCGCTATGAGCGTGGTCCCTATCCGTTGAGCCTGAGTTTTTTGCAAATGTACAGGCGCCGATCCGGTCCCCAGCATTAAGAAACCCCTCGCCATGGAACATGGCAAGGGGTTTAACCTGGTTTCCGGCGCACTTTTTCGTTACTGCGCCCGTATTTGGTCGCCCCGTATTTGGTCGCGTAGACGTGGGTTGTCGGCGAATGATGCTTTCCTAAAAGATTTTGACTGAACCTTTTCCGCTCAGCTAACGCTTAAATTCCCAGGGCGGCACGTTTTTTGTTAATGTGTTCCTCAATGCCGTTGGCCGCCTGCACCGGGTCGTCTCCCAGGGCAACCTTCTTACCGGTAATTCCTTCCAGATCTTCGGTCAACAGCTTGACCAGGTCGGGGCCCCCGGTTACCGGAGGAGTGGGCGAAAGATGGGTGTAAAGCCCAAAGGCCAGGGCAAAAAGCCCGTCAATGGTGGCCTTTTGCTCCAGGTACTGCGGCGCGGTTACGGCCACGGGCAAAGCACTGGTGTCCTCCCCCAGGTGGTTGGCCACAGCGGTGACCAGCATGGAAATGCGCCCCGTATCGGTACAAGTACCAAAACTGAGCACCGGAGGGATATTTAAAGACCAGCAGATCTCCCGCAGGCCTTCCCACGCCTGCTCTGCCGCTTCCAGGCTGGCCAAGCCGGCCACTTCCAGGGCGTGGTTGCCGCAACCGCCGCTGACTATCAGTATGTTGCGCCGGTTCAGTTCTCTCGCCAACCCCACGGTCATGTAGTCGTGGAGACCGGTAGAAATGGTGGTGCAGTTGACCAGGCCTACCACACCTTTTATTTTTCCGGCCTTAAGCACATCCACCAGGGAATCCAGCCTGCCACCCAGTGCTTTGAGTACCGCTTCGGTGGAAAACCCGGCAATGGCCTTTTGCATCCTCCGGGGCACCCGGGGCATAATGCGGGAGTGACGCTCCTTAAAATTTTCAATTCCCAGGCGGATTAATTCCCGGGCCTGGCCGGCCACTTCCGTGGGCTTGTAGTCCAGGTGTTTTTCCACCCCGGGCATGCGCACCAGGTCGTAAACGCATACCAGGGTGACACCGTATTTTTCGGCGTAAGGGGCCAGCCAGGGGGGAGAACAGTTTTCGTCCATGGCAAAAACGTCTACCGTGCCGGTAGCCAGTAGAGGTTCAATGGTCAGCCAGTTTCCCGTCAATCCCCGGAAGACTTCATCGATGGCAAACCGCTGGAGTACCTCCTGGCCGCTTTCGATGGAACCGGTTACCCGCACACCCCTGGCGCCCGCCTCCCGGGCCTGGGCCTGCACCTGGGGGTCCCGGGCGGCCAGGATGGTGGCCACGCCCACCCACGGTTCGTGGCCGTTGAAAACAATGTTCACGTAGTCGGGATCCATGATGCCCAGGTCCACTTCCACCTCATGGGGCATGGGGGTACCCCGGGAGAAAAAATAAATGTGTCCGGCAGTTCCTTCCAGCAGCAAACTGGCTATTAAGCGATACTCGGCGCCTGGTTCCAGGCTCTAAAAAACCCCTTTTAATAGCTCAGCAGCTAAAGAAAAATCAATGGAATAAGGCAATACTTCTTACTCCATTGTCGCCAATGCTTGTAACACTAACTTAACTGTTCCCAAATTAGTCGCAACAGGTATGTCATGGACGTCGCAAATTCTTATCAAGGCACTAATATCCGGTTCATGAGGTTGGGCAGTCAGCGGGTCCCTCAAAAAAATCACAAGGTCCACCTCACCTGCAGCGATTCTACTACCAATCTGCTGGTCTCCTCCCAATGGTCTTGACATAAGACACTCGACAGGAAGTCCTGTTTTATCCTTAATCATCTTCCCGGTTGTACCAGTTGCTATCAGGCTGTGCCTGCTGAAAAAATCCTTGTTCTCTTTAATTAACTTAACCATTTCTTCTTTCTTCTTATCATGGGCAATAAGGGCAATCTCCATATTTTTGCCTCCTGAAAAAACCTCTTAACTAAATTTTTCAAAACGCCCAATCAGGGAAACTAAGAACAATCTCTACTCCGGTAAACATTTACCTTCGTACCTTCCCGGTCAGGCCAATGATGTCCAAAACTTCATTTAGACCCCCTAGCAAAAAATCTGGTTGATAAGCCAGCAGTTCCTCACTGGTAGATACCCCCCACGTTATGCCGCCTGTTTTAACACCGGCGGCTTTTCCGGCCCTAATATCATAAGGGCTGTCACCTATCAAAAGGACTTGCCCGGGATCAATCTGCAAAAATGTTAATGCTTTTAATACCGGCTCAGGATGTGGTTTATGAAGCCGACAATCGTCTGAACTAACTATTACATCCAAAAACTGCTCCACTCCAAACAGCTTTAACGCCTTGCCGGTATTAGTCCGGTTTTTGGACGTAACAACTCCCAGTTTGAGACCATTGTCCTTTATATGGTCTAAAACTTCCCATACCCCGGGATATACCTTGATAAGCCGGTCATGGTGCCGGTTATAAGCCTCTAAGTAATAACTTATGGCTTCTTCAACCCTGTCTGGAGCAAAAATGGTACAGATATCCTTCAACGGAAGTCCCAGGTGCTTCATAATTTTTTGAACAGGTACGTCCAGGCCCATTTTTTTATGAAAGGTGAAACGGTAGCATTCTTCAATTAGCTGTAGGGTATCTATCAATGTCCCGTCAAGATCAAAAAGAATTCCTTTAAACATTTATTCACCGGCCTTAAAAGTAAGTTAAATTCGTCTGTCAACCCAAAAAGCTGAAGCGTGATAATCACGCTTCAGCATTATAAAAATCTCATATTGTTTCAATGCAGAATTCAGCCTGGAAGCCTGAAACCAGGCTTCTATACTATGGCAGCCTTTTTAAATGCACTTTCTCTTTAACTTCCTTGTTTACCAGGTTTCTGGGATAATAACCTTGCAACACTTCTACCACTCCCTGGGCCGCCTTTGTCCGCAGCTCTATTTCAGCTTGCTCGGAGTACCATGCAACATGGGGGTTGATAATGACATTATCCATGGTCAGCAGAGGATTGTCCCGGGGAGCAGGCTCTTCTTCCAAGACATCCAGCCCTGCTCCGGCAATGCGCCCCTCTTGCAAAGTTTTAATAAGGGCCTTTTCATCGATAACAGGACCTCTTGAAGTATTAATAATGAATGCGCTGGGCTTCATCAACCCCAATTCTTTTTCACCAATCAGGTGATAAGTTTCCGGGGTCAACGGAGCATGCACAGAAACAAAGTCAGATTTAGCCAGCAGCTCCTCCAACTCAACCAGAGTAGCTCCGTAAGGTTCTACGTCTGCCTGGGTAAGATAGGGATCATATACCAGCAGGTGAAAACCAAAAGGTTTTGCTTTTTCCGCCAGGGTGCGGGGTATACGGCCAAATCCGACAATTCCCAGGGTTTGACCCCGTAGGCGTGAAATAGGCCTGCTTATTTTGTAATCCCATGTCCCTGCTTTCACGCTGTTATTTAACAGAACTACTTTCCGGGCACAGGCCAGCAGCAGGGCAAGAGCGTGATCGGAAACTTCGTCCATGCAATAATCCGGCACATTGACCACACAAATCCCCTTTTCCGTCGCCGCCGCAAGGTCAATAGTATTTACTCCCACCCCGTAACGGGCAATTACTTTACAGTTATCCAGCGCCTCAATGACGCGCCTTGTAATTTGAGCATACTGGTTTAACAGGCCGTGGGCATCTTTACAGGCGGCAATCAATTCTTCTTCAGTCCGGCACTGGGCAGGGACCAGGGTAATACCAGCCCTTGCCAGGATCTCCTCTTCATACTTAAGGTTTCCATACTCGTAATCGGTTACCACAACCTTGAATTGACTCATTTTCTCCACCTCTTTTGGAAATATTTAGGATTGCAGAACCTTCAAAACTAACTCGGCTGCCTTGAGATCCATTTTCTGGGCAGCTTCTTTCGTGTAGGTACCAACGTGAGGGGTGAGAATAACATTATCCAGTTTTTGAAGCCGGCTATCGCGGAGAGGTTCTTGCTTGAACACGTCCAAAGCTGCTCCGGCTATCCGCCCTTCCTCTAAAAAGCGATATAATGCCTCTTCGTCAATCACCGCACCCCTGGCTGTATTAATGAGAAAGGCCGCAGGCTTCATCAGGGCTAATTCTCGTTCTCCAATCAGACCCGTGGTTTCCTTGCTTAAAGGTACATGGAGGGTTACAAAATCGCTCTCTTGCAACAGTTGGTCCAACCGCATAAAGGTTACCCCAAGTCGTTCCTCGAGATCAAACCGCCTGGTACGGCTGTAATAGACAACCCTCATCTTAAATGCTTTGGCCCTTTCGGCCACTGCCTGGCCGATTTGCCCCAATCCCACGAGACCCAGAACCTTTCCAGCCAGTTCAATACCTGGCAGCTTCCACCACCGGTTATTTTTAAGGGCTTTATCCAGTGCTGTCAATTGTCGGGCCAAAGCAAGGATGAGCCCCATTGTTAATTCGGCTACTGAATCCTCAACAGTTCCCGGGGTATTAAATACCTGCACACCCTTTCGCCGGGCTATTACCAGATCAATATTGTCCAGCCCGGTACCTCTTCTAACAATTACCTTCAACCGATCCGCTCGTTCCAGAACCCGGGCACTTATGGGTTCGGTACCGACAATTGCCCCGTCTATCCCCTGGATCAGCCCTACCATTTCCTCCTCGGTTGGGGTGCGGCCGAATGGGTTATGCACAACTTTAACCTTTGCCCTGGCCAGGAACTCAAGAGCATCCCCGGACAGCCTGCCAAAAGAAGCAGAGGAAATAAGAACCGTAGGTTTCATTTATCGTTCCGACCTCGCTAGCCGGACCGTTTCTACGAACTGGCGGGCTTTTTCAGTAATCGACTCCCAGTTTCCTTCCACAACATCCTTTCGAGAGATCAGGGAACCGCCCACCCCGATGGCTATACAGCCGGCGCGGATGAAATCGGCGGCGTTATGCAGGTCGACGCCCCCTGTGGGTATTAGTGGAATGTGCCCCAGAGGTCCGCGTACATCCTTGATATATTGAGGCCCTAAAACACCGGCAGGGAAAACCTTGATTACGTCTCCTCCCAGTTCGTAGGCTTTTACAATTTCAGTAGGAGTCATCGCCCCGGGGATTATAATTTTTCCGTAGCGCTTACAGATGGTAATGACGTCCGGGTGGAGGCTGGGGGAGACAATAAACTCCGCTCCGGCCAGAATGGCCAGCCTGGCAGTTTCCCCATCCAGGACGGTTCCGGCTCCAACCCACACCTCATCTCCCAGCCCGGAGGTAAGTTGCTTGATCATCTCCATCGCCCCGGGAGCATCCACGGTAATCTCAATGGCAGTGACACCACCGGCTTTTAAAGCCCGTGCTATGTTAAGGATACTTTCGGCTTTGGCTCCCCGGACTACCGCCACGACACCACTGGCTGTAAGTTTCTCCAATCCTTTCATTAACGATCAACCCCCTCCTTTTTTCCTTGAAAGACAGCAACCTCTTCCATGGTAGGCAGCCCTTCCACATCACCGGTCACGGTAGTAGCCAGCGCGCCCACAGCGTTGGCCAGCTTCACTGATTCTTCAATGCTATAACCCTTGAGCAAACCGGCGATAAAGCCGGCGGCAAATCCATCCCCGGCTCCGATGGGGTCAACCACTCTTTCAATTGGATAACCAGGTACAAATTTGCTCTCTGATCCTGAAGCAAAATAAGCACCTTCTTTTCCCAACTTAACCACAACCGTTTCTATTCCCTGGTTCAGAAATTTAGCGGCAATTTTCTCCGGTTCCCATTCCCCGACCAGAATGGCTCCTTCACTGAGACCGGGCAGAATAATATCAGCCTGGGTGGCTAACTCCATAATGACCTCTCTGGCGCGTTCCTTGCTCCACAGCTTCAGCCGGATGTTGGGATCCAGAGAGACTTTTACCCCCCGGCTTTTGGCAATTTTGATTGCCTCTTTGACAGTACGGTAGCATGATTCACTCAGTGCCGGCGTGATTCCGGTAACATGCAAAAACTTAGCTGACCCAATATAGTCAGGATCAAGATCTTCCGGGGAAAGCCGGCTCGCAGCAGAGCCCCGGCGATAATAGTACACTTTACTTTCGCCGTACTCCCGCCGTTCCTTGAAGTACAATCCGGTAGGGGCATCGGGATCAAACTTAACCTGAGACGTATCAACCCCTTCTCCCCGAATGAAAGCTACTATATACTTGCCAAATTCATCATTACCCACTCGGCTGATCCAGCCGGCACCATGTCCGAGCCGGACAACACCAATGGCAAAGTTGGATTCGGCGCCACCAATCTGTTTGGTAAAGCGAGTAACATATTTTAAAGGTCCGGAACTATCCGGGTTCATCAGAACCATGGTTTCTCCCAGTGTAACTACTTCCGGCATCTTAGTCCTCTCCCTTAAAAACGAAGTTGTAAAGTCAGTAGTCATTGGACGTTTTTTTGTCTTACCTCGGTGATTATTTTTAAATATTGCCTTGCTTTAGCGGTAATTTCCCGGTAGCTACCCCTTCGTGCTACCTCCTTGTTTACCAGATCGCTGCCAATGCCTAAAGCCGTTGCCCCGGCCTGCAGAAAGTCACCGGCATTGGCAATATTTACACCACCCACTGCCATCAGCTGTGTTTGAGCAAGGGGACCTAAAACGTCAGTAAAATATTTCGCCCCGAGAGCCGCTGCCGGAAATACCTTCACCATCTTTACGCCCCATTGGAGGGCCTGGGCAATTTCAGTGGGAGTCATTATTCCCGGTATCACTGCCTTACCGTAGAAATTTCCCACTTCCACTACCTCTCTGGAAAGGTGCGGTGAGATGAGAAATTGAGCCCCTGCTAAAATAGCCAGCCTGGCTGTTTCCCGGTCCAGTACCGTACCGGCTCCTACTGATAATTCGTTACCAAATTTGTTCCTTAGTTCGCCGATCATTTCCAGGGCTCCCGGAGTGTTGCAGGTTACCTCTATTACCTTAACACCTCCTTCCCGAAGAGCATCAACTACCGGTAACAATTCTTCTTTTTTCGTTCCCCGAATAATAACGACGAGACCGGTATCTGTTATCAGATCCAAACTCATTAAATTCACCTCGGCTTTTCTTTGCTCTGGGGCCAAAGCGCCTGGATGTTTCATAATATGATATCTTGTTTCATATTATTTTTAAAAGAAAAGAACCATTAACTAGCTACTATACCACAATATAACATCAGGTCTCACTACAAAATTAAGGACAATAGCCGAGACGGCGAGAGATCTTCAGTCCGGTTTCCTTAACTTTAACCGCCAGTTCAGGTACTCTTTCCCGGGTTAAACGATATGCCGGTCCTGAGACACTTATAGACGCTACGACCTGCCCTGTGTGATCCCAAACAGGCGCGGCAACACAACGGATACCAGGTTCGTGCTCAATTTCATCTACAGCATAACCTAAATGCCGGATTTCTTTCAAATGTTTAAGCATCTCCTGGAGATCAGTAATAGTGTTAGGCGTTTTTTGCGGCATGCCTTTTGTTTTCAAAATACTTATGATCTCATCTTCAGGCAGAAAGGCTAGAATAGCTTTTCCTACTCCTGTACAATGAACGGGTGCGCGCCGGCCAATTTGCGAATACATTCGAATCGTATTTGGGCACTCAACTTTATCAATGTAGACTACTTCACCCTCCCGCAAAACACACAGGTGTACCACTTCATTGGCATATTTCATCAATTCTTCCAGGTAAGACCGGGCCTCTTCGCGCAATTCCATGTTGGTCAAAATTTTGTTGCTTAACTCAACAATTTTTAAACCCAATTTATACTTTTCCGTTTCCTGATCTTTCTCGACATAACCTCTCTGGGCCAGTGTATTAAGAAGGCGGTGGACGGTGCTTTTATGGAGATCAACTTCGTGAGCCAGTTCGGTAACCCCCAGGCCTTTTTGATTGTTACCTAAAACTTCGAGAATTTTTAAAGCCCGGTCCAGCGATTGTACAGTTTGTCCGTTACGCGTGGACATCCTTATCACCCTATTAACTAATAAATTCTAAGCAAACCGGCTTCGTCTAGCATGATTTTCAGGTTTGTCAGGACAGTTTCGTCTGGACGACCCGCAGGTTGCTTAACAGTGGTCCCTACCGGTACACCACAGAGCCTGCAGGCTTCTTTCAGTACGCCAATGGCAGGTTTGTCGAGGGTATAGATCCGGGGAAGCTTTAATAGCTGGCGGTGCCAATTGATACTTTCCTCCAGGTCTCCTCTTACAAAGTTATTGTAAATATTGACGGTCACCTGGGGAGCGAAGTTGGCAGTGCCGGGAATAGCTCCATCACCGCCCATGGCGAGAGTGTTGAGCAGATGGTCATCATAACCGGCCAGTACGCTGAACTCAGGCCTGACTGCTTTCACTTGCAAAATCAGTTCCCGGATATGGGCAATGCTGTCAACGGTGTCTTTGATCCCCACAATGTTGGAAAAGTCTTTAGCCAAACGGGCCACCAGCGCAGGGGAAAGACTTTGGCCGGTATTGTCGGGAAAGTGATAGAGAATGATTGGAATATCCACCGTCTCGGCCACAGTAGCGTAGTGACGATAAAGGTTTTCTTCAGATAAGCCCCAGTAGTACGGAGTAACGATAACTGCGCCATCGGCACCAATTTCCCTGGCATGTTGGGTAAGTTCTACTACTTCGCGGGTGTTGCAACTGGCAGTACCCACCATTACAGGTACGCGGCCAGCTATATAATTCACGGCAAACTCGGCAAATTCCTTTCTTTCATCCACGCTCAGGTGAGAAAATTCGCCGCTGCTGCCCAGCACAAAGATGCCGTGAACTCCACCCCTGAGCAGGTGTTCAATCAAGGCTTTGTTGCCTTCCCAGTCAAAGGAGCCATCTTCCTTAAAGATTGTCAACATGGGCGGAATAACTCCCCGGAATTTAGCTACAGTCACTGATAGACCCCCCTGGGTTGAAATTAACAAATGAAGAATAAACTCGAGCCAGAATTAGATATAAGCTATCCTGTTGCTACCATGGAGCTGACTCCAAACCCGGCAATGTAAATGAAAACCCTAAATTTTTGTAAGCAGGTTACCAAACTTATCAAACTTAAATGGTTCCGGTTTACTTAGAATTTCTATTTGCGGGTTGGTCATAGCCTCAGGCAGAAGGCCTTCAGAGATATAAATCTCATCTACATGAAGGGTATTTTTAATCCTCACAATCCGGATCCGTTCGGGCTGTAAACAATATGAAGTTTTTATCGCACACCTGATGGCATAGTTATCGTTACGCATCACCATTGGAATACGCACAGTGGGCGGGAAAGCAGCGGTTATAGCATTAATATATGTTTTTGCCATATTAAAATTGTTAAATACCCGTTCAGTGGTAATATCTGCCGCACCCAGGCCATTGGCATTTCCCTCGGTTTTTTCAGTAAGACCCAAAACGACGATACGCTCAACCTCTAATTCCCCATGGGCAAATTTAGTAGAAAATCGCCCGGTTACATTTGGATCCATACCGTCCCCGCTGATATCCTTACCGATCTCATCAACAATCAGAACGTCCAAGGGATTGAGCAGTACTTTGGGTATTAGACTTTTGGCTTTTTCTAACAGCCGGGGTTCATTCTCAAATATTTCTGGAACAGGGATGGCGTGAATTTCTGCAGTCTGATCATAAGCATTTTCCAGGATAGCCAATCCAAATAGTACGTTAACCTTTTCAAACACAACCTTGCTCATGGCGATCAAATGCCGGTCGAAACGATTCATACTCAACTGGTGGCAGGATTCTGCGCCCTTCTGTTTTCCTAATCCAATAACACTCATTTTGATAATACCGCTTTCAATAACCCCCCGAAAGGCGGTATGGGGCTTAATCCTGTTAATGATAATCACCCCGTCGGCAGTGAGCGCATACTTATCAACATAGACCGGCATCCCGCTTGCTTCCCCAATTTTCTCAACTTCCATTGAAGACAGAATTGGAACCCCCATCATCTGTTCAGTAATGCCAAATTCCGCCAGAACTTGTTTTTGTCCCTCCGCAGTAGCCCCACCATGACTACCCATTGCCGGTATAATAAAAGGCTCTATAAATTGGCTCTTAAGAAAATCAATGGTTGTTTTAACGATTTTAGAAATGTTTGTAATACCACGACTCCCCACCGCCACTGCGACTTTCATTCCCGGCGTGAGCAGACGTTTTATCTTCTCTCGATTTAATTCGGTCAAAACAGCTTCCTCGACATTATCCAGTACAGGCGCTGGTAAGTTCTGTCTGGCTTTGGCAAATTTCGGTATCCCAACTTCGTCCAGAATTCGCTCTATCATAGAGAAATCACCAAGTACCGGCATTACCCATACACCTCTCCTAATTAGCAAACCATCTCAGTGGCACCATTACCAGATCTGGAAAGAGAATCAATAAAATCAACACAATTATTTCCGCAATCAGGAAAGGCCAGATCTTTTTTGTCAAATCCATGAAATTAATTTGACCGACACCGCATCCTACATACAAAACAGTTCCAATAGGAGGAGTAATCAAACCTATACACAGGTTAAAGACCATGATTAATCCGAAATAAACCGGGTCGATACCTGCTTTTGCTACTAATGGCATTAAAACGGGGGTAAAAATTAGAATAGCAGGAGTTAGATCCATGATCATGCCAAGGAATAAAAGGAATACATTAACAGCGATAAGGAATACTAATTTGTTTTCTGTTAAGCCCCCGAAAAGTTGAGCCATTTGATTCGGAATTTGCGCTACCGTCAACAGCCAGGCCACCGCCATGGCCGCTGAAGCAACAAACATGACCACTGATGTTGACTTAGCTGCTGCTATAAAAATGGGTTTTAAATCCTTCAGATTCACATCCCGATAGATAAACATGGAAACAATTAACGCATAAACAACCGCGACGGCACCAGCTTCAGTGGGTGTAAAAACGCCGAATCTGATTCCACCTACAATGATGATCGGCATTAATAGAGCCCAGACGGACTCTTTAACAACTTTTAAACTTTCTGCCCGGTTATATTTTTTCCCTCGTGGATAATTGCCCTTCCTGGCCAGAAAAGTCCAGGTCACCATGAGTACTAAACCTAAAATTAAGCCGGGAATAATACCAGACATAAACAATTTTGTGATTGAAACTCCAGACGTAACCCCAAAAATAATCATGGGGATACTGGGCGGGATAATCGGAGCAATAATCCCCGAACTGGCTACCAAGGCAGTTGAAACATCCCTGCGGTAACCTTCCCGGGCCATCAAGGGTACCAAGATGCTTCCCAGGGCAGCCGTATCAGCCACTGCACTTCCGGAAAGCCCGGCAAATAATATACTGGCCAGGACAACAACATAACCCAATCCTCCTCTGATACGACCGACCAGCATCGTGGCAAAGTCGACAATCTTTTGTGAGAGGGATCCATATGCCATAATTTCCCCGGCCAGCATAAAGAAGGGAATTGCCATCAGGGGAAAGCTATTGGCACCGTAAACCATGTTTTGAGCAATAATTTGTGCATCAAAATTACCCAGGAACAACATTAAAGCAACTGCACAAAGCACTAGAACAACAGCAATAGGAATACCTAAGGCTAACAATGCAAACAGGCTAGCAAAAAATATTCCTAAGGCCAACTTATACCCCACCTTTGCGAATTACATTAACGATTTTTCCTAAAGTCATTGCTCCAATGAACACTGTGGCTAAAACATAAGAAAAAGTAATAAACGAAAAGGGAATTCCTGTAGCAGGCCCTAAGGAGGAGATAGATTGCTGCGTAAACTCTAATCCTCCCTTGAACATAACCCCTACTGCGGCTAGCACCAGCATATGTCCCGCTAATTCCGTTATTTTTTTCGGCAGGCCCTTTAAGCGAGCAGTGATTAAATCTACGGCGATATGCTGGTTATCTTTGTAAGCAGTGATTGCGCCGAAAAAAACAGCCCAAACAAAGAGATAACGAGCTAACTCCTCACTGGGAGCAAAACCTTCGTTAAAAATGTATCTTAAGACTGCGTTAACGAAAACCAGAAAAACCATTCCGCCCAGAGATGCAAACAGCAAATATTCCACCAGCTTCTCAGCGCCACGACCTATTTTTTGAATGATCTCAATCATAGTCCACCTCTTTCTAATTTTGCTGCCTCCCGTCCAGCGGGAGGCAGCAACCATTTACCTGGAAGTTTACTTTACAGCCATGATCTTTTCGGCCAGTTCTTTGGTACCGGGGTAGGTCCGGTAGAACCATTCTTGTACGGGTTTCTGAGATTCGATCAGCTTTTGTTTAAATGTATCATCCGGAAATACGACAGTCAGGCCTTTTTCCTTTAAGAATTGGATATCTTTTTCTTCAGACTCCTGCAGCAGTTTCCATTCGTAGTTCGCAGATTCGATAGCAGCTTTTTCAATTACTTTTTGCAGCTCGGGATCCAGACTTTGGTAGAATTTCTCGTTAATAACATATAGGTTGGGAGAAAATATGTGCCGGGTATCTACTACGTATTTTTGCACTTCGTAGAAACCAGAAGCCCGCAGAGTTGCATAGGGGTTTTCTTGTCCATCAATCACTTTTTGTTCTAAAGCAGTAAATACCTCTGAAATTGGCATCGGTATGGGGTTTGCACCAAAACCCTTAGCCATTTCCAGAAAACGAGGGTTATTGGGAACCCTTAACCTGAATCCTTTAAAATCTTCAAACTTGTTAATTGGCTTGCTGGAAGAAACAACTCTAAACCCATTGGCAGTCCACGCCAGCGGACGAATGCCCATTTTTTCCACCATACCTTCAGTAAGTTCCTTGCCCAGCTCGCCATTCAAGACCTTTTGGGCATGCTCGTAATCACGGAACAAATATGGCATTTCAGTTAATCCGATGATCGGCATGTCCTTGGCAACCAGCATACCAGGAACAGCCATTTCAATGCTGCCGTTCTTTACGCCGTCAATAAACTGCTCCTCAGAACCCAGCGTGGAATTGTCATATATTTCCACTTTAATCCTGCCACCGGATTCCTTCTCAACCATGGGCTTGAACTTTTCTTTCAAGGCAATGTTTTGGGGGTGGTCGGCAGCGAAGTAGTTAGCTACTTTAATGGTATAAGTCTTTCCTTTAGAGCCGTCGGCAGCCTGGTTGCTGCCACACCCACTTAAGAAAAATGCAAAAAGTAAAGTAATAATTAAACTCAAAACCAGTTTAAAATGTTTCTTCACCATTTAACCCTCCTGTTTTCTGGTATTTCTTTTTCAAATTTTTAAAGATCGACCGGCGTATAGCTGCCTTTACATCACCTCCCCTGGGTCAATTTTTGAAGTATTATGCCTCTCCCAGGCCGCATTCTTTCTTCGCCGTCATCTGTAAATTTTACAATATGAAACAGTGTACCACATCATAATACAACATTTCGACATGGGTTTAAAAATTCCTTCAAACTTTCATTAACTTGAAAACTTTTTATCACCGGCTCAGAAGGAACAACCTGGCATATGGGGTCGGTCCCCCCCTTTCCTGGGAGTTACAGCTACTGGTGGCCATAATTACCAATTAAACTTCCTACCACAATTCACAGAAAACCCGGCAAATGGGTAAGCAAATTCATCGGAGCTGACCAGTACGAATATCCCGCGCAGTTACCTTACGATGAGGTACTCAACCAGGGTCTGTTGCCTTCCCGGTTACTTTACCAGCCAACCCAGCGGTGTAATAACCAGGTGGGGGAAGAAAATCAACAGTAACAGCACAATAAACTCAACCATAACAAACGGTAAGATCTTCTTAACAAGTTCTGCCATGTTTATCTTTCCTACACCACAGCCTACATAAAGAACAGTACCAACCGGGGGTGTAATAAGACCTATTACGAGGTTGAGCGTCATAATCAGTCCAAAATAAATGGGATCTATCCCGGCCTGCTTTATAAGTGGTACCAAGATGGGAGCAAAAATCAGAATAGCAGGGGTGATATCCATTATCATTCCCAGGAACAGGAGAAATACGTTAATAACTAATAAAAGCATTAGCTTTGTTTCCGCCAGGCCGGATAATGTTGTAACAATTTTTTGAGGAAGGCCGGCAGTTGTAATTACCCACGCGGCACTCATTGCTGTCGCGGCAACCAGTAACACCTGTCCTGTAGTCCTTGCTGCAGCCGTTAGAACTTGCGGTATTTCCTTAAGCTTTATTTCCTTATAAACTAAAACAGAAATAATAAAAGCATATACCACGGCAATGGCACCGGCCTCAGTGGGCGTGAAAATACCAAAACGAATGCCTCCGACGATAATCAGAGGCATGACCAGAGCGAATATGGCACCTTTAAAAGCTTTAAGCACTTGCTCTGGAGAAGCCTTCTGCCCAACCGGATAGTTGTTTTTCCTGGCTATGAAATACCAGATAGTCATCAGAGAAAGAGCCAGAATGAGGCCTGGAACAATTCCAGACATGAAAAGGCGACTAATGGATACTTGTCCCGCAACTCCGAATAAAATCATGGGGATACTGGGAGGAATGATAGGGGCAATAATTGCCGAGGCACAGACAAGAGCTACGGAAGTTGCCTTATCATATCCCATCTGGACCATCATGGGTATTAATATAGCTCCTAAAGCAGCAGCATCGGCGACCGCTGACCCCGATAAACCGGCAAATATGGTACTGGCTATAATTACTACGTACCCCAAGCCACCTCTAACATGTCCAACCAGACTTGCAACAAAATCTACTATTCTGCGTGATATACCACCATAGCTCATTATTTCCCCTGCAAGAATGAAGAAGGGTATCGCTAACAAAGTATAGCTATTTGCGCCAAAAATAACAGATTGGGCTATTAACTGCGTATCGAAATTTCCGATGGCAATCAACAAGGCTACAGCTACGAGCAGCAACGTAAAGGCTATGGGTACACCAATAAACAACAGAAGAAATAATACCCCTAAAAATAGAAGAATCAATTCATTTCCTGACATTCTACCTGCCCCCCTTTTTCTCAGACTTACCGCTGCAAAGTTTTATAGGTCTGGTACATTGTAATAAGCCCTATGCCTATAGCAGAAACAACAAGGGATATGGTAATGTAGGAAAAAGGAATACCAGTCGCCGGGCTAATGCTGGCGTGAGTTACCTTGACAACTTTGATTCCTCCGTGCATAAGTACTGCCAATCCTATTAACACTAAAAAATTAGCAAGAAGCAAAAATATTTTTTGAAGGCCTTTTGGAAGTCTACTAACAAATACATCTACTCTGATGTGCAACCCGTCCCTGGCGGCCATGATAGCACCAAGGAAGATCACCCAGACGAAGAGATTCACTGCTACTTCTTCGCTCCAGGTAAGGCCGCTATTGAAGAAATAGCGTAAAATAACATTAATAAATACCAGTACGACTATACTGGCCAAAGCTATTGCAGTTAAAAAATTAACTATGATTCCCAACAAGTGCCCTGATTTTTTCATTTCCCCACCTCCGGGCTATAATGTCAAAAAGACGAACTCTCTGTGAGAAATCTGCTTAACCTTTTTGACTGGATCCAGGCTGGGGTACATCCGTAGCCTGGATCCAGCCTTACCAATCAGTTTGCCAGATTGTTACTGTACTTTCGCTATTTCGTCTAAAACTTTTTTGAGTCGATCTTTTCCGATTTCGTTTTCAAATTTCGCATAAATTGCCCTGGACTTTTCGATAAACTTTTGCTTCTCTTCGGCAGAGAGTTCGTTTACTGCAATGCCTTTCTTTTTCATTTCTTCCAAATACTTTTCGCTCAGTTCCCGATTTACCTGTCTCTGATATTTTCCGGCTTCAACAGCCGCTTTTTTAAGCAACTCCTGATCAGCAGGAGACAGCTTATCCCATGTCTTTTTACTGATCATGAATACAAAAGGAGTATAGAAATGTCTGGATAAAGTCAGATACTTTTGCGCCTCATAAAATCCTGCATCGTAAATAAGGGTATTAGGATTCTCCTGGCCATCAATAACTTTCTGTTCCAGGGCAGTAAATACTTCATTAAAGGGCATGGGTACGGGATTGGCTCCCCAGGCCTTAAAAGTTTCCAGGTGAATTGGATTTTGCATTGTTCTAATTTTTAACCCTTTCAAATCATCGATGGAGTTAATGGGTCTTTTGCTGTTGGTAATATTCCGGAAACCATTTTCCCAATAGGCTAACCCTACCATACCCACGTCTTCCAGAGTTTTTAAAATTTCTTGTCCTGCCGGGCCGTCTAAAACCCTGTCAGCTACTTCTTCGTTCGGGAATAGATAAGGAAGATCGAAAACCATAAAGGATTTGGTAAAGTTGGCAATAGGTGCTGTAGACGGAATGGTAATATCCAGGGTGCCCATCTGTAGCGCTTCCATCATGGACTTATCGTTGCCAAGTTGGCCGTCAGGAAACATTTGCAAACTAATCCTGCCGTTACTTTCTTTTTCAACGATTTCTTGAAATTTTACCAATCCTTTTCCATGGGAGCTGTTTTGCAAACTGGACCCAATGCCCGCCTTTAGAACAATCTGTTGCGCCTGATCTTTATTTTTTTCTTCACCTTCTTTTTTACTCTGCGATGTGCTACAGCCGACCAAACCAATCAACAAGCTAAAGATTGTGAAAAGTAACAGCAAACGTTTTACTCTCATAGTTTTTATCCTCCTCCAAAAAACGAGAGATAGACGGAACTTCTGGAATTAAGGGTGCAACAAAACCTTCATTGAGTCCCCACCTGAGAGTATTAGCCTGATGCCTTCTTCGGCCTTTTCCAGCGGCAAATGGTGAGAAATTACGCTGGCAATACCCGGTTCCCGCTCGAGCATGGTAATGGCAATTTGGAAATCTTTTTGGGTATAGACCCGGGCTCCAGTTATTGTCAGCTCGCAGAAATTCACTGCTTGCAGGTCAAGCGAGACGGGTTCCTTAAATACCCCGACAATAACTATTTGCCCGGTGATTTTTGTTATTCGGGTTGCCAGCGCAGCGGTTTCCGGCACGCCGGCCGCCTCAAACACCACGTCAGCGCCATCGCCACCGGTTATGGCTAATATTTTCTGCCCGGGGTTCTGTTTGGCATCAACTACGGTAAATCCCAGATCAGAAGCCAGTTTTAGACGCTGTTCACTTATTTCACTGAGTATTACCTGAGAAGCTCCGGCATACCGTGCACTGAATGCGGTCAGCAGGCCAATCGGTCCACCCCCTAACACCACAACGGTATCCCCTGCCTTGAAGTTCGACCGGCGTAAGGCATGTACCGTCACTGCGACCGGTTCTACCAGGGTAGCTATATCCAAAGGCATTCCGGGTGGTACCTTCACCACCCTGTCAGCATCTACTGCTACATACTCTGCAAAACCACCATCGCAGTCAATACCCACCAGCCCAAGGTTTCGACATACATGAGAATGACCTGTTTGGCAGGGCTGACATATGCCGCAACTGATTAAAGGATTTACCGTTACCCTGTCACCTACTTTCAAATCACTCCCTTGAGGTAGCGCGGTTTCAACAATTTCCCCGGCAAACTCATGACCCATAATTAGGGGGGCTTTCGCCCTGGGGTGCTTGCCGGCGTAAATACCCAGGTCTGAACCGCAGATACCGGCATATGCTATCTTGATCATCACCTCCCCCGGCTTTAGTTTTGGAACATCTACTTCCTGCAGGGCTATCTTTTCTTTTCCCACCCAGACAGCTGCTTTCATTTTGGCATTCATTAACAACCCTCCTGAGTTGATTGCTGCCTCCCTGCTTAGATAGCCAGCGAGAGAAAACCGCCATCAACAGCAATGGTGGTGCCGGTGACAAAATTTGAAGCGTCCGAAGCCAGGAAGATGACTGCTCCGACCAAATCCTCCGGTATACCTAACCGCCTCATCGGTGTGCGGTTGATTATTTTCTCGCAGGTCTCCTTTTCCGAAAGGACTTTTTCGGTAAGCGGGGTTTTGAAATAGCCCGGCGAGATGCAGTTGACATTGATGCCGTAAGGTGCCCATTCAGCAGCAAGGACTTTAGTCATCTGCATTACGGCACCCTTGCTGGAACAGTATGCAACTGACCGGGTAATACCAAGATGGGAACCTAGAGAAGCAAAGTTAATAATTTTTCCACCGCCTTGGGCAATCATTTTCTCCCCAACTATTTGACTGACCAGAAATACGCCCTTGGCGTTAACCTCTAAAACATCGTCCCATTCCTTTTCTGTGAGTTCCAGGGCCGGTTTTTTGTAATTTTTACCCGCTGCATTAATCAAAATATCAATTTTACCAAACTTTTCAATAACCTCATCGACCAGTCTCTTGATGTCCAACCTGTCAGTGATGTCTACCGAGGTGAGGAAAGACTTGCGGCCTAAAGCCATAATTTCTTCGACCAGATCTGCATTACGCTCCTTATTGCGACTAACCGGAATTACATTCGCTCCAGCCCTGGCTAGTCCCAAACTAACCACCTTCCCCAGTCCGCCACCACCACCTATAAACAGAGCTACTTTTCCAGATAAGTCGAAAAGGTCTAAGCTCATAAACAACCCCCCCTTTTTTAACTGGACTTTGACAGCGATCCCTGGAACCCTTGTCATTACTCGGCTTTTCGCGTGGCACAATTTAAGGGATCCAGGAATTGGAAGTAACCTCATTCCTACAGACTCAAGGCTTTCTAAATTTTGGGTGTCAAAGTCAAGTTTAAGTTAAAGCTTATATGATCGTTAACACTGTTGGCTGGTTGCACAATGTGAAACACTGTTTTTGTTAAGCAGTAAAAAACAAAAGATTGTTTCATAAAGTGAAATCATGTATTATAACACAAAACTACTTTTCGGCATAAATTTAAAAATTCCTTCAGAACTTTTATTAACTCAAAAAATTTTTTGCCATGTAAAAAATAGCAAATCTCTTTTCTGGGAGTACGGTAAAGTATACCACAGCTTGTTGATATTACTCTTATGTTCATTAAGCAATCAACCGGAGGCCTGGATTTTTAAATGGCAAAAAAATTTTTTCATGCCAGGCACCTTTTTTTCCATCATTCCATAAGATATACAGTCCTACTCTTTTGGGGGAGGGATACCATGGGGCCTGGTCTATTGGCGCTGGCAGTATTGTCGATGCTTAACGGTCTGGTGATCCTGATCTGCCATGTAGCCGGGAGCAGCTTTCCCAAACCATTAAGCGAGGAGGAGGAAGCCCTATACCTGGAAAAAATGCTGGCCGGGGATGAGTCGGCCCGGCGGGTGCTCATTGAGCGCAACCTGCGCCTGGTAGCCCACATCATCAAGAAGTTCGATCACACCGGTGAAGATTTTGACGATCTGATTTCCATAGGTACCATTGGTTTAATCAAGGCCGTGGATACCTATAATCCCGAAAGAGCTACCCGCCTGGCCACTTATGCTTCCCGTTGTATCGAGAATGAAATACTCATGCATTTGCGGGCGCGCAAAAAGATACGGGCAGAGCTTTCCCTTTATGATCCCATTGGCGTGGATAAAGAAGGCAATGAGATTAGTTTTATCGATGTACTGGGCACCGATCCCGAAATTGTCAGCGATATCGTGGCCGGACAGATGGAACAGGACTGTCTGTGGAAGCAACTGGAGCAGCTGTCACCCCAGGAACGCAAGGTGCTGGTATTGCGTTTCGGTTTGAAGGACGGTGCCCGCCGCACCCAGAGGGAAATAGCCCGGCGCCTGGGCATCTCCCGTTCTTACGTTTCCCGCATTGAGAAGCGGGCGCTCAGCCGGTTAACCCAGCATTTCGCCTGTGAGGCCGGACGGTGAACCCCTTCAGAGTGGGAGAGTCCGGAAAATGCTGGTATATAAATAATTAGTATAAGCCGTTGACTTTTCCTGAACCAGTTGTTAGAATAACTATCGAATTTAAAAATAAATACCAGGGTGCTCTTATCCAGAGTGGTGGAGGGACTGGCCCGATGAAACCCGGCAACCGCCCTGGGGTGAAGGTGAACCCGCAAACCGCCGGCGGCTCTTACCTTTACCCGGGGAATGGTGCTAATTCCTGCAGAAGTTTATCTTCTGACAGATAAGAGGGTTCGTATTATGGAGGCCTCTTCTGTTTAGAAGAGGCCTCCTGACGTCTGGAGTAGAGCACACGACGAAAGGGATGAGGTGAATGAGCGAAAAAACCTATCAAGAGATCAATGCCCGGATTAGAAGCGGCAAAGCAGTGGTGGTAACGGCGGAAGAATTTATCGACATCGTGCGAGAGAAGGGGCTTGCCCATGCATACCGGGAAGTGGATGTGGTGACCACCGGCACCTTTGCCCCCATGTGCTCCTCCGGCGCCTTTCTCAATTTCGGCCACCCGGCCCCGCGCATCAAAATGCACCGGGTGTGGCTCAACAACGTACCGGCCTATACGGGCATCGCGGCGGTAGATGCCTATATTGGAGCTACCGAGCTTCCTGAAGATGATCCCTTAAACAGCAATCATCCAGGAGAATTCCGCTACGGCGGCGGCCATGTAATTGAAGACCTGGTAGCCGGAAGGCCTGTCCGTTTGAAAGCAGTGGGTTACGGCACCGATTGCTACCCGCGGCGGGAAATTGAAACCACCATCACCATTCATGATCTTAACGAGGCCATTTTGTTTAACCCGCGGAACGCTTACCAGAATTACAACTGTGCCGTCAACCTTTCCAACCGGACCATATATACCTACATGGGGATCTTGAAGCCCAATCTGGGTAACGCCCATTATTCCACTTCCGGTCAATTAAGTCCTTTGCTTAAAGATCCCCACTTTAAAACTATTGGCATCGGTACCCGCATTTTCCTGGGCGGCGGTATCGGGTATGTGGCCTGGCACGGCACCCAGCACTTCCCGGCCATACAAACCGATGCCAGCGGCAAGGAACTGGGACCTGCCGGCGGTACCCTGGCGGTTATTGGAGACTTAAAGCAAATGAGTCCCCGCTGGCTCATGGGCACCAGTTACCTGGGCTACGGGGCCACCTTGAGCGTCGGTATTGGCGTACCCATTCCCATTTTAAATGAAGAAATTGCCCGTTATGCCGCCGCCACCGATGCGGATCTTTACGCCCCCATTGTGGATTATGGTGAGGCTTATCCCAACCGGAAGCCGGGGAACCTGGGTTATGTCAGTTACGCCCAGTTGAAGTCGGGGAGGATCGTGGTCCAGGGTAAGGAAGTGCCCACGGCACCGTTGTCCAGTTACCCTCGGGCCCGGGAAATTGCCGGCATCTTGAAGGAATGGATTCAAAAGGGTGAGTTTTTCCTTTCCGAACCAGTGCAGCTCCTACCCTCTCCGGCCGATGGTTTGACCGGAAAAGTTTTAAAAGGTTAAGTTAAGGAGGGCAAACAACCATGTCGCCCAGGAAAATAGTCCTTCGCTTTGGACCCGAGATTTCTGATAAACCTATTATTTACCGCCTGGTCAAGGATTACGACCTGGTGATGAACATAGTAAAGGCCAATGTTAACCCCCAAAAAGAAGGCATCATGGTACTGGAGTTAACGGGGGATAACTACGAGCAGGGTCTGAAGTACCTGCGGGAACAGGGGGTAACGGTCCAGGCCCTCACCCACGAGGTGGTGCGCAATGAACAACGCTGCACCCACTGCGGCGCCTGTACCGCCATCTGCCCCACCGGTGCCCTGTACCTGGACCGGCCGGGCATGGAAGTGCATTTTGACGGGGATAGCTGCGTGATCTGCCAGCTATGCGTGAAGGCCTGTCCAGTACGAGCGATGGAGGTTAAGCTGTAGGAGCTTACCGGAGAAACGCTTCATTAGCCGCCGGGAGCAGGATAATGGAGGTTAGACTTTAGTTGGAACGCACCTATCGTTACCGCCACCGGCAGGAGGATCTGGTACACTTTCAGGTAGTGGTGGGGGAAACGGACCTGGATATTGGTGTGCGCAGGGAGCGCTTTTCCCCGGAACTGGTAGAGCGGGCAACGCAAGTAGTGCGGGAATGCCGGGCCCCCCTGGAAGAATATATTAAAAGGAACCCGGCATTCTTGAAAGCCCATACACCCTACGATGTGCCGCCCGACGCCCCCCCCATTGTGCGGGAGATGGCCGAAGCGGCCAGGTTGGCCGGCGTTGGCCCCATGGCTGCCGTGGCCGGGGCCATTGCCGAAAGGGTGGGACGGGCTCTGGTCCGCTTCAGCCGCGATGTTATTGTGGAAAATGGCGGGGACATTTTCCTGCGCAGTGCCCGGATCCGGCGGATTGGTATTTATGCCGGGAGCTCCCCTTTTTCCCATCGCCTGGCCCTGGAGGTCCGCCCCCAGGATACCCCTTTAGGCATTTGTACTTCCTCAGGCACGGTAGGACACTCTTTGAGTTTTGGTATAGCCGATGCGGTGGTTATTCTTTCGCCCAATACGGCCCTGGCCGATGCAGTGGCCACGGCGGCGGGAAATCTGGTAAAGGACCTCAATCAGGTCCGGCAGGCAGTCGATTTTGCCGCCAGCATCCCCGGGGTTAACGGGGCACTGATTATTTGCCGGGACAAAATGGCCGCCTGGGGCCGCATAAAACTGGTACCGGCCTAAGGCGAGAAAATAAGGAGGGGGTTTACCCGCCCCTTTTTGTTTTAGTTGACCCGTTTCTCATAGCCCTGCCATTCCTTTTCCCTCAACCGGTACTTCATAACTTTACCCGTGGAGGTCTTGGGCAGCTCGCCAAATTCCACGGCCTTGGGCACTTTAAAGCGGGCGATGCGTTCGCGGCAGAAGTTAATGATGTCTTCCGCCGTGGGATTGGTGCCCGGTTTGGGAACCACAAAGGCCTTGGGTACTTCCCCCCACTTGGGATCGGGAATGCCGATCACCGCTACCTCCAGCACATCGGGATGTTCGTAAATGCAGTTCTCCACTTCCACCGTGGAAATGTTTTCCCCGCCGCTGATGATAATATCCTTCAGGCGGTCCTTAATTTCAATGTAACCGTCAGGGTGCATCACGGCCAGGTCCCCGCTGTGGAACCAGCCGCCGCGGAAGGCTTTATCCGTTTCTTCCGGTTGTTTGTAGTAGCCCAGCATGACGTTGTTACCCCGCATGACGATTTCCCCCACGGTCTGACCGTCTGCCGGGACATCGGTCATATCTACCGGATCTACGACACGCACAAACTCGGAGTGAATGTAGGCCACTCCCTGGCGGGCCTTAATTTTCGCCCTTTCACTTACATCCAGTTCATTCCACGGGGTTTGCCATTCACAAATGGTGTGTGGCCCGTATACTTCCGTCAGGCCGTAAACGTGGGTTACCTCCGCCCCAACCTCCTCCATGTTCCTGATCACAGCCGGAGATGGAGGAGCACCCGCCGTGATTACATTTAGTTTTGCTTTCATCCTGCATTCTTTCGCTTTTGGATAATTGGCCATGGACACCAGCACCGTTGGGGCGGCACAAAGGTGGGTAACTCCTTCCCTTTCGATGAGGTGGTAAATGTCTTCCGGCACCACTTTGCGCAGGCAAACATGGGTCCCACCTACCGCAGTGACACCCCAGGTAAAACACCACCCGTTGCAGTGGAACATGGGTAACGTCCACAGGTAGACCGAATTAGAACTCATTTTATGTTCCAGGGCTTCCCCAAGGGCATTCAGGTACGCCCCCCGGTGGTGATACATGACACCCTTGGGCAGGCCGGTGGTCCCGCTGGTGTAATTGATGGTAATGACCTCCATCTCATCCTCAATCACGTTGGGCAGGGGATCCGGGGAACCGCCGGCCAGGAATTCTTCATACTCGGGTCCGTCCAACGGGCGGCTGTCATTAACATCACAGATGTTGACAAAAGTTTTGATATTGGGGAGATCCTCTTTGATGGCGGTAATGAGATGGGCAAATTCATTGTCCACAAAGAGGGCTTTGCTGTCGGAATGATTGAGAATGTAGGCTATTTCCCGGGGAGACAGCCGTATGTTAATGCTCACCAGGGCTGCTCCCAGCATGGGTACTCCGTAATGGGCCTCCAGCATGGGTGGAATGTTGGGGCACAGGAAAGCCACCTTATCCCCTTTCCCGATGCCAATCTTTTTTAAGGCGCTGGCCAGCCGGTTAACCCGTTCGTAAAATTCGCTGTAGGTATAACGTTTGTCATTGTATACTACTGCCGTTTTATCGCGGAAAACAAAGGCGCTGCGACGCAAAAAACTTAAAGGACTGAGCGGTTCATAGTAAACCGTGCGCTGGGTCATGTCTTTTGAATCCTCCCTTTCTCACATTAACTGAAAAAGCCGGGGATTTGTTAAGGCCACGATGAATATGGCTGGATCGAGGGCCAGTACGACTGCCAGCAAGGTAAGAGGTGATTTAAAGTAAGCCGGCGTCCAGGTAAGCAGGGCAATACCCAG
>DYEX01000127.1 GCA_020725525.1 Desulfovirgula sp. | reverse complement strand
TGATCCCCTTCTGGTGCCTACTGAAATTTTACACGGCCATAGTAAATTGACAATAGAGGCCATGAATGGTGTGCCCGGCAAATGTTTTCCTGCTACGCACCTCCCCCCTGGGTGGTCTTTGCCACCGCCTACAATGAATATGCCGTCAGGGCTTTTGAACTGGGAGCAGTGGATTACCTTTTGAAGCCCTTTGTTCCGTGAGGGTTGTGGGTAAAGCTCTCCCCAAAGGAGCAAGTTACCCACACGAAGCGCTTTGAAAAAGCTCCACAGCATGACCAGATCAATAAGCAACAGATTATGACAAGCAACTCTCTTTCGAGGAGAAAAAGATTCTTTAACAAGCCCGGGGAGAAAACCCGGGCTTTTTTAGATAGAAAAAGACCCTTTCAGATGCCTGTAGTTTTCTAACCTTCCGCTTCACCGGAAAGTTTTTCCCAGGCCACCTGGTAGATCTTGAAATCATCTTCACGGAACAGAACAAAGCGTACTTCCGTAAAGAAATCATTTTCTAAAATAAAGTCCCGCACCGTTTTCAAAGCAATGGTCGCCGCCCGCTCGATGGGAAAACGGTAGGCACCGGTGCTGATGGAAGGAAAGGAAATGGATCTGATACCCTTCTCTCTGGCCAGGGAAAGGCTGTTATAATAGGCATTGTGCAGTAACCCGTCTTCTCCCCGGTTGCCCCCCGACCAGATGGGACCCACGGTATGGATGACATAACGGGCTTTCAAATTGCCGCCGGTGGTAATTACCGCCTGACCCGTGGGCAAGCTGCCCTGCCGGGCCACAATCTGCTTGCATTCCTCCAGGATCTGCGGCCCACCGGCCCGGTGAATGGCCCCGTCCACACCCCCACCGCCCATCAGGCTGGAATTGGCCGCATTAACAATGGCTTCGGTATCCTGCTGGGTGATATCCCCCACCATCAAGCGCAGCAAGGTTGAACCCAAACGCACCTCCATGAAAAATCCCTCCCGGAATCAAAAAACTTTGCCCAAATAATTCGCGTTCGGGCAAAGTTTTCCTCTCTTTTTCGCGTTTTATTTTAACCTGAAGACACCTGTTTTAGTGCCTCGACAAAATAGACACCCAGTTAGTCAGAAATTGCCCGGCCACCCGCCGGTATTCCTCCCAGATTGCCGCGGTCTCCTGCACCAGGCGGCCGGCAGCACCGGGGCCGCCGTATTCTTCCAATTCATCGGCATAAGCTTCGGCCCAGGTATTAATTATCTCCGGGTTTACCTCCAGATGAAACTGCAGGGCAAAAATGTGCCGCCCTAAAGAAAAGGCCTGGTTAACACAATCCTTGCTGGCAGCCAGGTGGGAAACCCCGGGAGGCAGGGCAAAGGTGTCGCCGTGCCACTGGAAGACAAAAAATTCTGCGGGCAAACCGGCAAACAGGGGCGACTTCAAACCGTCGGCGGTAAGCCGGAGTTTATACCAGCCGATCTCCGGAACCGGGTTGCGGACAACAGGTGCACCCAGGGCCTTGGCAATCAGCTGACCGCCAAGACAGATACCCAGCACGGGTAAACTTTTTTGGATTGCTTCTTTAATCAGTTGATCAACTTGCCTTAAATAAGGGTAGGACTCCTCTTCATAGACGTTCATCGGGCCGCCCAGGATTACCAGGGCGCCATAGCCATCTAAAGAGGCGGGCAAGTGTGCCCCCGGTTGATCCATCACCCGTATATCAAGCTGCCAGCCCTCTTTCTCCATAGCCGGCTGCAAAAGACCCGGCCCTTCAATGGTCACATTTTGTACTACCAGCGCTCGCAAGTCAAAAAACCTCCAAAAATCAATTCGTTTTTTGCTTAACCGTGAACACAATTTAATCACCAATGACCCTGATAACTACCGCAGACGTGGATAAGGGTGTCCATTATGTCTTGTTTCTTGTTTTTTGTAATGCCTTCACATTTATTTTCCATAATACCATGGCTGGTTTTGCCGGACAAGCCCAATCGAGAAGCTAATAACAACAGGCCACCAGCTGCCGCCCCCGTTCCAGAGCCGTCCCGGCCCACTCCCGGTAACGGGGGCGAATTTCGTGTATTATCACACCGGAGTAATCCCGTAATAAAGCAAGTACGTCAGCGACCGGGATTTCACCCAAACCGATGGGCAGGTGCAGATCCCCCCGGCCGGCGGCCATCAACTCAGCCTGTTTCTTTTCCAGCGAACCGGAAATCCGGCCGAAGTTATCGTGCAGGTGCACGTGACGTACGTATGGAGCAGCCAGGGCCACGGCTCCCAGGAAATCAAAGCCATAATGCCGGGCCGATAGATATGCATGACCTACATCCAGAGTTATGCCCACCTGGGGATGACCGATAGCCTTCACCTGTTCCACCAGCAGGGACAAGTGCTCCGCATAACAATAGGGACTGCCATCCAGGTAAGGCCGGGCATTTTCCATAGCTATGGTAATCCCCAGTTGTTTCGCCCTTTCGGCCAGATCCAGTAACGCTTCCCGCTCCTGCCGTTGCATTTCATCTCTGACTTCCGGGCTAAGGTTCTGTCGACCTCCGGGCAGGTGGAAGGTCTCCTCCGGTACATATCTGCCGCTGTGGTAAACCAGTACCTCCGATCCAATGGCTGCAGCAAACTCCAGGCTTTCCTTAAAAGCCTGTTTTTGCCAGAATAGGTTTTCAATATCCATCAGGTTTAAAGGATTGGGGGCATGGACTGTGTAACGAACGGGAAACCGGGCAAGCAGCCGGCATATTTCCTCCACCCGCGGGGGTAGCAGCCGTCCCCCTATCATGGCCCCCACTCCGTGCACAGGAATTTCCACATACTCAAAACCGAGCCCGGCAAAATACTCTAAATCCCGGGCCAGGGTGTCCAAATTGTTATCCAGCCGGGCAGCATCGGCGTTGATACCAAATCCTTTGATGGGCATTGGAACCTGCTTCAAACCTCCTTTGCGGTAGTTAAACGTTACCAGTCGCAACCAGGCGTTTATGACAACCGTGATCCCATACATGTGTAAATTAAGTCCGACATTTACCCCGCGAAAAATCCTGACTAGAGGCTGTACCCGTTCTTTACGGGTTAAGATGATAAGCAAACCTGGCCACTAACTTACCCCCTGTTACAGTTCCCATAATCACGGGCTGGCCGCCAATTAACCGCACCAGGATTAAGTCGGCTTTTTTCCCCTCTTCTACCGAGCCCAGTTCAGCGACCAGACCGGTAGCTTGAGCCGGATTGAGAGTGGCCAGGCGCACTGCAGCAGGCAAGCTGTAACCGTCCGCCGCCAGGTAAAAGACAGCCTGCAGGAGCGCCGGAGGGTAATAGTCGGAACAAAGAATATCTGCCGCACCGCTATCCAGTGCTTCGCGGGCTTTTAAATTATTTTCATGGGAGCCGCCTCTTAAAATATTAGGGGCTCCCACACAAACATGCATCCCCAGCAAACGGGCATGTCTGGCCGTAGCCAGGTTAACGGGAAATTCAGCAATAGTTGCTCCCAGGCGGTACATCTTCTCTACTTTGTCTGGAGTATCGTCGTCATGGGAAGCCAGCGGAACCCCACTAGCCTGAACAGTAGCAGCCAGGAACCGTAGTCGTGCCGGATCCACTTCCTGCCGTTCCCGGATCTTCTGAGCTACCAGGGCATCACATTCCTCTTCCTTCAACCAGTAGGTCTTCCGGACGTACTTCTTGTACTGCTCTATTGACCCGTACTGGCCCTGCCCCGGCGTGTGGTCCATGAAGGAAAAAAGGCTGGCCACTCCTTCGGCGATTAATTCCTCCATCAGTTCCAGGGCAGCCGTGTTACTGATTTCATAGCGCAGGTGCACCAGGTTACGGATCAGGTGACATTGACGCGCCTGTCCGGAGATATGGCGGGCAATTGTTGCCGCCAGGTCATTGGACCGAACACCTTCTCCAGCCGAGAAAGAGATAGAATGGAAGATGGTAGTTATTCCATTGGCGGCCAGCTTTCTTTCCAGTTCGCCACAAGCCGGCCCTATGGGAAAGGTAACATTGGGTCGAGGCTGAATCTCCTTTTCCACGGCATCGCTATGTATGTCCACCAGACCTGGCAGGAGATAGGCACCGGCCCCGTCAAACTCAGTTAAACCGGAACCACCGGTGGTTGTTCCTTCCCCAACCTCTGCGATGCAACCATCCTCCACATATACGTAGCCCGGCTCAAGCAGCCGGTAGGGCAGAACAACCCGTACATTAGTGATGAGCAACCTTGAAGGCAAGCCTATTCCCCTCCCCAGATTGGTTTTCGCTTACATTATCGAGGAATAGCATTCTATCTGCCACCTGCTCCAGGCTTTCCCGGTCATGGGAAACCATCAGGATGGCAGTACCGCTTCGCTTTAAATCCAGGATTAAATCATTCACCCGCCGTTTGGATTGTTCATCCAGGGAAGCGGTGGGTTCGTCCAAAAGTAGCAGGCGGGGGCGAGTAACCACAGCCCGGGCTACATTAACGCGTTGCTGCTGGCCACCGCTATAGGTGGCAGGTGAAGCATCCCAAAGTTCCCTGGGTATACCGAGATACGTTAAAAGGCGTCCGGCATCCCTCAAAGCGCTGGACTCTTCCCGGCCCTGCAGCAGTAATCCTTCGGCCACCACTTGCAGGGCCGAAACGCGCGGTACCACCCGCAAGAACTGGGATACATATCCGATTTCCTGCCGCCGCAGTTCCAGAATATCCCTCTCCTGTGCCTGTAACAGGTCAATCACTCCATTAATTGACCGGTAGAAGACCTGACCTGTAGAGGCCACATATGATCGGTAAATACATTTCAACACCGTTGATTTACCCGCCCCACTCGGCCCCTGAATGCCCAATACTTCTCCGGCCCCAAGGTTGAAGGAAATATCCTTGCATCCAACAACCTCCTTGCCTCCCAGGAGATGCAGTTTAAAAATTTTCGTCAACCTCAAAACTCGAAGTATCTCAGTCACCTCATATCTCCCCTGCGAATTATAATTTACCGGTAATTGTCTTGATAAAAACTAAAGCATCGAGCTTACCAGCAACTGGGTGTAGGGATGCTGGGGATCCTCAAGGATCTGGTCTGTAAGTCCCGTTTCCACCACCCGGCCGGTTTTCATCACCAGCGTACGGTTGGTCAGCAAGCGTATAACCCCCAGGTCATGGGAAATTACAATCATGGTTAACCCCAGTTCTCTTTGAAGCTTTTTAATCAGATCCAGCACCCGGGCCTGCACCGAAACATCCAAACCGGTAGTCACTTCATCCAGGAAAACCAGCGGCGGGTTATTGGCCAAAGCCTTGGCGATCTGCACCCGCTGCTGCATGCCGCCGCTAAAAAAACGCGGCAGGTGATCCATGCGCTCCAGGGGCACTTCAGTACGCAGCAACAATTCCGCCGCCCGCCGGCGGATCTGGCCTACGTGGTAAATGCCGGCTGTAAGGAGTTTTTCGGCAATATTCCCTCCGGCGGTAAAATCCAGCTTCAATCCCAGGTGGGGATTCTGGTAAACCATCCCCATCAGGTGATGACGAATGTAGCGTTTTTCCTGAGCGCTGCAGGCAAGCATGTTCACCTTGCCGTCTTTGTAAGGCTTGAAACAAGCTTCCCCGGCAGTAGCGGGAATGTCAAAGTAAAGACACTGTACCAGGGTGCTCTTGCCTGAACCGCTTTCTCCCACCACTCCCAGAATTTCACCCGCATAAAGGTCAAAGGAAACATCGGCACAGGCTACTATAGAACGACATTGAGAACAAATATTGGTTCCAGCCATGGGGCCGGTGCAAATCGTACATTTACTGCACCCGCTGCCGAAAATGCGGGTCAGTCCCCGCACCTTGAGCAAAGGTTCTTCATTAGGCATTTTCGCCTGCTTCCTCCTTCAGCCGCCGCCGTTTGGCGCAGTATGCAGTGTCGGAACAAATGTAACGCCGGGCACCGGTAGTATCGTCAATTATTTCATCCAGGTAAGTATCTACACTGCCGCACAGGGCGCATTGCTTGCATCTAAAATCCTCCACCCGGAAAGGATAATCAGTAAACTGCAGTGGTTCCACCCGTGTATGGGGCGGCACGGCGTAAATACGCTTTTCCCGCCCGGCCCCAAAAAGGTAAAGGGTCTCAGCCATATTCAAACGCGGTACGTCCCAGCGGGGGATGGGAGATGGATCCATCACGTAACGGCCGTTCACCATAACGGGATACTGCGCACCAATGGTGATCTCACCCCAGCGCACGATATCCTCGTACAGGTAAACCCACAGGCGGCTGTAGTCAGCTTCCGCATGCATCTCCCGGGTCTTCACTTCACTGGGCTCCACCCGGCGCAGGGGTTCCGGGTAAGGAACTTGAAACACTAGAATCTGCCAGTCCTCCAGCGGTTCTTCTGGAATGCGGTGCCGGGTCTGGATCAGTGTGGCTTCACGGGTATCCTCCGTCGTGCGCACCCCGGTGGTAAGCACCAAAAGCTTACGAATATTTACGGCGTTAACCACATCGTCGGAACCTTGATCAATCACCTTCAAGATATCCTCCGGGCCAATCAGGGACATAGTCAGCTGCAAGCCACCGGTACCCCACCCCCGGGCGATTGGTAATTCCCGGGAAGCAAAGGGTACCTGGTAACCCGGAATGGCAACCGCTTTCAACATGCGCCGCCGGATTTCTTTTTTGCTTTGTTCATCCAGGAAAGCAAAATTATACCCTGACTGCACTTTTTTCTCCCGCATCACTGCGAACCCTCCTCATTGCGCCCCACCAGCTGTGCCCGGCGTAGCCGATCCAAAACCGACTGGAAAGTAACATAGTGGGGTAACTTCCAGTGTGCGGTGAAGCCAGAAGCCTCAATGCCGTCTATATGATAGAGAACGAACTCTTCGTCCTCTGCCGGCGCTTCTTTGGAACCAGTGCGCATGGTACGGTCCAGTACAGCCATGGAAATAGCCTTTATTTCGTTATGTCCAAAGCAAAGGCCATAGCCCAGCGTAAAGCGGGGAATACCATCCTCCCCGGCATCCATCCGGGCAATGACCTCTGCTTCCGTTACCAGTACCCGTCCCACAGTCACCACTTCATCTGGGCGGGTCCTGTGATGCACGCGCAGCGGAACATATCCCACCCGCAGTTCCCCCAGGGTAGGGTGAATATTGCCGTAACCCCGCATACTGCTGTAGGCTAAGGCCATCAACCCCCCCGTTTCTCCCCTGGCCATAACTTGCATCCTGGCTGCCCGGGGAGCCGGGAATGTGAGAGGCTGCCGGGTAATGTCTATTATTTCCTCTGCTTCCTCCGTCTTGTTGGGAGTCTCCAGAAGTCCCTCGGCCCGCAGCATGTCCACCACTTTAGGGAAAGATGGCAGCACATCTCCCATTCCCCCTTTCTCGCCCCTTATCGCCCCGGGAATAAATTTACCCATGAACTCCCTGATATGGGTTAGACTTTCCTCTGCCAGCTGAAAGTCCAGCAACCGCAGACTGTAGTCCCGGGTAGGGCCAAGGATCTGACCGCCGGGTATATCTTTGAAAGCCGCCGATATACGCCGTATTACTGCCATTTCCCTGGTATCCGCGACGAGGGAATAACCAATCCTGGGCAACGTGGACCGGTAAGCCCGCAGGAGAAAAGATGCCTCTATGGTATCTCCTTCGGCCTGTTTCAGGGCCAGGGCTGCATGAAAAGGTGCATATAAGGAACCTTCGCCCATAACCCGGTCCACTGCGAGACGCATCTGGTCCTGGATCTGTTTGACTTCAAGGGGAGCCGACCCACCTCGCAGGCGAAAGTAGCGCACTAACTCTTCAGCTGCTTCTATTGCGGCCTTCCCTCCCTTGATAGGCACATATCCCATGGTCTTACCACCCCTTCTGCTTGTAAAACTTCAGCACCACGTCATACCTGACGACCGGGGAATACAGGCCAGTTGACCCTGAACACTCACCAGGATGGTGTCTACCCCGAGGGGGAATTCAGAGTTAAGTTTCTCCAGGCAAGCCAGGTTCTCTCTGGCCAGCCCGGCCACGGTGAGCTCTCGTTCACCCGGCACTCCGGGCCCCCGCAGGCGCAGCACAATTCCTTCTCCGGCTGACTGAAAAGCACCGGGATAAATGGCATTTACACGGCAGATGACAGTCGCCCCCTGGTCAGGAAACAACAGGTTGCCGCGGCGAACTTGTATCAATTCCGGCCCCGGCCGATCTCCGTCGATAAACACGAAATCTGCCTGCTCAGGAGCTGCTGGCCTGCTTCCGGTGTAAAACTTGCAAAACGAAACAAATTCCTCCCAGCCCGGCCCCAGTGTAGCAAATGTAGTCTCCTCATCCATTAGCGTTAGTGCCAGGGCAACAACGTAGAGAAAGTCCCCGGATTCTCCCTCACCCCCCCTGAGTTCGGCTATTTTTCCCGGCCTGGCCATGCAATCCAGTAATTGACGAAACACCCTTTGACTGCTGTAAACCGGGTCAAACCAGGAAATATCCCACATCTCCTTCATCACCCCAGGACTTCAAATTGGACCCGTGAACGGGCAATATTGGCAAATTCGGCCCCATCTTCTCGAAGTATACGTTCCTCCTCAGCCAACAGGGCCGCCCTTATTCCGTCAACCGGCCCCACACCCAGGTGTAATGCCAGGTCAAGCACGGCCAGGTGATAGGCCCGCTCCGGATCGTCACCAAGACAACAACCCCAGCCAGTAGCTTCCCCGAGCGCCACAGTACATTCCGTAACCAAAACTTCCCCCAGGTTGAAGGGCTCGTTTTCCACCGTTTCCCGGGCCTGCATCATCACCAGGCCCACCTGAGGCGGCTTAATTACCCTGACTTCCGGAGAGGCAGCCAGCACGCTGCGGGCCAGTTGACTGAGGATACCGTTATTCACCCTGTGCAAAATTGTCCGGAGGTGTTCTTCGTTCATCTATCCTCACTCCTTAAATGATGGCGCTGCGTATGCGGCTGGAAAGAAAATCCACTATACTCACGGTGAGCAGAATGACCAGCAGTATGGCAGAAGTATCCTGATACTGGAACAAACGCATACTGGTTAACAACTCAAAACCGATACCACCAGCCCCGACCAGGCCAAGCACAGTCGCCGCCCGCACATTGACCTCCCAGCGGTACAAGGTATAGGTAATAAATTCAGGCACAATCTGGGGTACTACCGCAAAGACCAATGTTTGGATCTTATGGGCACCGGTGGCATCCAGTGCCTCCACCGGACCACGGTCAATATTTTCAATGGCCTCGGCATAAAACTTGCCCAACTGTCCGGCGGAATGAATGGCTACGGCCAGCACCCCCGGGAAGGGGCCCAGACCAACAGCAGCTACAAAAATCAAGGCAAAAACCATCTCCGAGATGGCCCGCAGGGCATTCAGGATCAGCCTGGAAAGCGCGTATAGAATGGGGTGAGGAGACACATTCTGAGCTGCCAATACCCCCAGGGGAATCGCTATTATTACCGCCAGGGTAGTTCCCCAGATGGCCATTTCTACCGTTTCCAATGTGGGCCGTATGAGTGATCCCATAATCGAAAAATTCGGGGGTAACATCCGGCTCACAATATCCACAAGATGGGGCGTTCCCTGAATGAGGGTCACGGGGCTCAATTCACAATCCACTGCGCTGCGCCAGTAGACGACCACCACTAGCGCCACCACCAGCACCCTCTGCCAGGTAAAAAATCTCTCCCGCCGCGGTACTGCTGATTTTATAGATGCACCTTCAATAAGCCTAGGCATAGGCAACCTCCGCTATCGTATCAAACTCTGCTGAATCACCGGGCTGCTGGTAAAGCCATTCCAGGTCGGCCTTGCTTACGTTATGGGCGGGCTTATCCAGCACCACCCGACCGTCCCGCAGGCCTACTACCCTGGAAGCATATTCCAGGGCCAGGTCCACATCGTGCAGGCTGACCAGGAGAGTCAGGCCATCTTCCCGGTTGATGCTGGCAAGAATATCCATTACCCGCCGAGAGGACTTAGGATCTAAACTGGCCACGGGCTCGTCGGCCAGCAGTACTTCTGGCTGCTGTACCAGTGCCCGGGCAATACCTACCCTTTGTTGCTGCCCACCACTTAGCTGGTCTGCCCGCTGGAAGGCCTTGTCCTGCAGTTCCACCCTCGCCAGTGCATGCCAGGCCAGTTCCCGGTCGGTGGCTGAAAAAATACGGCAACAACTGAAAAATATACCGCAATAGCTCAAACGCCCACATAATACATTGTCCAGTACGGTCAGCCGTTTCACCAGGTTAAACTGCTGAAAGATCATGGCCACCCGGCGGCGCAGTTCGCGAAGCTCTCTGGACCGGCCGTTGACACGAAGGCCTGCCACCGTCACCTCCCCGGTGGTGGGCTGCACCAGCCCGTTAATACAACGTAAAAGAGTGGATTTGCCGGCTCCGCTTAAACCCAGCAGGGCCACAAATTCCCCTCTCTGCACCTCCAGGTTGACATCCACCACGGCCTTCACGCCGCCCCGATACTCCTTGGATAAGTCAGTTATGCGAATCACTATTATCGCCTCCATCCTGATAAATTGTTATCTTGTACCTTACCTGACTGCAAAATATTACTCCAAAATCCTGGGCTGGCGGCCGTCACCTGGTGACGACCGCCACCCATGTTCATCATTGGTCATTTCAACTTTCTCAGGTCCAGGTTAAGGGTTTTGGCCACGTCCCGGATTATATCGTAGCGGCTGTCATCCACCTCTTTGAACTTGGTAAAGTTAGTTCCCTTAAGGGCATCCGGAGCCTTCTGATCAACTTCCAGTAAAGCCTTTTTCACTTTGTCCTTGAGATCCTGGAGCAGGTCATTCCGGTAAGCCCAGGGGCTGTGAGGTAACGGATCGGACTTAGCAAAGACGATAACCTCATCGGGGCTGATAATGTTGTTCTTTACCAGCTTCTCGCATATTTCACTGGCCATGGCTCCTGCATCGACCTTTTTGTTCTTTACCGCCAGGGCAGTGGCATCATGACCGCCGGAAAACTGCACCTTCATATCCTTATCGGGATCCAGCCCCGCTTTGGTCAGCATGTAACGGGGAATCAGGTGACCGGAAGTGGAGGCCGGGTCACCAAAGGTGAAGGTTTTGCCCCTTAGGTCAGCGATGGAATTGATACCGCTGTCCTTTCGCGTGATAAATAAAGAATGATAGGTATCCTTTCCATCCTCGCCAATACCAATGGCAAAAGCTTCGGCGCCAGCTTCCTTCGCAGCCAGGATATAGGAAAATGGGCCATAGAATGCTACATCTAAATGTTTTGCACGCATAGCCTCTATTACCCCCGTATAGTCGGTACTCACATAGGGGGTTACCTTAATGTTCAGCTCTTTGCTCAGGTAGTCGACTAACCCCTGATATCGCTTCATAATCTCTTCCGCATTTTCTGACGGAATAAGCCCAATCCTAAGTTCAGTCACCTGCGAGGCGGCGGAACCCTGATTCTTTTCCCCGCTTCTGCCGCAGGCGGCAGTTGCCAGGAGAAGGCTGCCCAGGGCCAGCAATACTATAAGTTTGCTCCACAGCCTGGTCATCATTTTTTGTCCTCCTTGCACAGGGTTTGTGGTCTCATCCTACTTACGAACCTCTTGATCACGGGAAAAATCTACCTGCAAACAACTCCTGTCTCCCCTGAATCGCGAGACGCAGTATTCTATTACCACCCCCCCTTCCGTAAGCATGGTACTTTTCACCTGCAGCACCGGTACATTGGGTGAAATTTCCAATATTGCTGCATCATCAGCGGTAGGCAGGACGGCGCGCAAAGCTGAGCGAGCGCGGATGGGGCGCAGCTGATAGTGTTTTTCCAGGAGGTGGTAAAGAGAGGTGAATCCTTCCAGAAAATTCAACAGGCCCGGCACCAGATGGCTTGGGAGATAAGAGGTGGCTACGGAAAAGGGCTCATTGTCTACGGAGCGTAAAATTTCCAGAACCACGACCCGCTGGTTCAGATCCAGGTTCAGTTCTGTGATCACTTCGGGAGAGGGGGGCATCTCCACCGCTTTCAAAATCCTTGCAGCAGGGGAATGCCCCAGTTCCATAATGTTTCGGGTAAAACAGGTGCGGCTTGATACCTTATACTGTATTTGCCTTTCCGCTCCCCGTACGGGATAGGTTCCCTTCCCCTTAAGGCGGTAAACCAGGCCCGCATTTATCAACTCGGCAATGGCCTGACGCACGGTATGGCGATTGACCCCGTAATACGTACTTAAGTCCGATTCAGAGGGCAACCGCTCCTGAGCACTGAAGGCCCCCTGCCGGATTTGTCTTGCTAAATCCTGTGCAATTTGCCGGTAGTAAGGAATGCCGTTGGCCTTATCCAGCATACACTTACACCTCATTTATCATTTAGACCCGCAAATGAGATATCAACTCAGCAAATTGGACATCCGAGAGATATAGATGTCTAGATACGTTCCCCTTAAAACAAAACTCCCCGGCTCATAAGAACCGGGTTTATATTTTCGTATTTTACTTTTACTATGGCATGAACCTGTTAAATACAAATTAAGCTCACATTAAACCCTTGTAATTTTTACGTTAAACCTCCTTGACACACCGTTAAAACCTGTGCTAAGCTGACTTTGACAACTGAAAGCTGAGTTTGAGCTGAGCAGGGAAGAGCCAGGGGGAGCTTGAGACGACTCGGAGATTTTGGGGTGAGGACCAGCCAGGGGCTGGTTTTTTGTTTTTACGGTACGGGGTGACTTGTCAGCGCGGAGCACTGGAGTGAGCGTGGACCCAGCACTCACTGGAAATACCAGGTCTTCGTAAAACCAGAGGTACCAATTGAACCTGAAATATCAGGAGCAGAGCCATATTGTGGTGAGTGCTGGGCGGCACCATAGCGGGATAACCGATACCGGAGGTTGTAACTGTGGTCATCATGATCGATAACTATGACTCCTTTGTGTACAACCTGGTCCAGTACCTGCAGGAACTGGGGCAAGAGGTACGGGTTTTCCGTAACGACCGGGTGACCCTGGAGGAAATGGAAGCTCTTTCTCCCAGCCACATTGTGATTTCTCCCGGTCCCTGCACACCAGATGAAGCAGGAATATCCCTGGAAGCAATCAAACACTTTGCCGGACGCATCCCCATCCTGGGCGTATGCCTGGGCCACCAGGCCATCGGTCAGGCCTTTGGCGGGCGGGTAGTAAGGGCCGGCCGGCCCATGCACGGCAAGACTTCCCTGGTCTACCATGACGGCACGGGTATTTACCGCGGGTTACCCAACCCCTTTGCCGCTGCCCGGTACCACTCCCTGCTGGTGGAAAGAGAAACCCTCCCGGATTGCCTGACCATTACCGCCCAAACCGATCAGGGGGAAATCATGGGTTTGAGGCACCGGGAATATCCGGTGGAGGGGGTACAGTTTCACCCGGAATCCATTTTAACGATGGTGGGGAAAAAACTGCTGGCAAATTTCCTGACCCTGGCCTGAATCCCAATGAAAGGGCGGATCGATTATGCCGGTGTGTTTACCTCTAATAAAGAAAATACCGGTAACAGCAGACGTATTGGCCCTCTTCGAAGGGCTATCCTCCCGCCCCTACAGCTTTTTGCTGGACAGCGGGTTGGTCGTCCAGGGACTGGGCCGGTACTCCCTGATGGGGACAGATCCCTTTCTGGTGTTGCGCTCCCGGGGAAAACGCTTATGGCTGGAACGGGAAGGGGAAACTACTCTTTTAGCCGGCCACCCTCTGGAAAAGCTCAAAGATTTACTGGCCCGTTATCGCCTGCCCCCGGGCAGCTGTCCCCTTCCTTTCAGCGGCGGCGCGGTGGGATACTTCAGCTACGACCTGGGGCGGGTACTGGAAAAAATGCCTTCCCTGGCCGTGGACGATTTACAGACCCCCGACCTCTGCCTGGGGTTTTACGACGTGGTCACGGTGGTGGACCGTGTTACGGGAGAAGTATGGGTGGTTTCCACCGGTTTTCCGGAAACCGGTCCCGCAGCTGCCGTACGGCGGGCGCGGCAAAGGCTGGCTGAAACCTGCAGTTTGCTGGCCAGCGGTCTGCAGCGGCAACAAATGGTAACCGTTCCCGTAGAAACAAGCCGGGGACCGTGGTCACATGCCGGCGACACAGGTATACCGCGGGCAAACAGCTCTCACCATGGAAGCCGTTCCGGGAAACGAAATGCGCCCGTCCTTTTTGCCCATTTTGACGAAACCAGCTACTGCCGGGCGGTGCAGAGGGCCAAAGATTACATTGCCGCCGGGGACATCTTTCAGGTCAACCTGTCCCAGCGCTTTTCCCTGCCCCGGGTGGTGGAGCCCTGGCCCCTGTACCAGCGCCTGAGGGCCATCAATGCCGCTCCCATGGCGGCCTACCTGAACTTCGGAGAATTCCAGGTGGTCTGCTCTTCACCGGAACGCTTCCTCAAGGTAACCGGCAGGCGGGTGGAAACCCGCCCCATAAAAGGAACCCGCCCCCGGGGAAAAGACCCGGCCAGCGATATGCGGTTCAGGGAGGAGTTGTGGAACAGTGAAAAAGACCGGGCCGAACTGGTGATGATTGTGGATATGGAGCGCAACGACCTGGGACGGGTCTGCCGGACGGGATCGGTGCGGGTGCCGGAACTTTACCGGCTGGAGGAGTACGCCACCGTATTTCACCTGGTTTCCACTGTGGAAGGGGAACTGGCCCCGGATAAAGATGTGGTGGACCTGCTGGCGGCGGCCTTTCCCGGCGGCTCCATCAGCGGGGCGCCAAAGATCCGGGCCATGGAAATCATTGAGGAGCTGGAACCGGTACGCCGGGGTATTTACACCGGCTCCATCGGCTACATCGGCTTTGACGGTAACGCCGATTTAAATATAGTGATCCGCACGCTGATATTTAAAGGGGAACAAATCTACTTCCAGGTTGGCGGTGGCATTACCATCGATTCAGATCCTTACATGGAGTATGTAGAAACGCTGGACAAGGCCCGGGCACTGGTACGGGCGCTGGGTCTGGATGACCGGCAGGCTTTTGCTTCCCTGGCCGTCAGGCCGGTGGTGCCTGAGGAGCATCGATCAACCAGGTGATCGAATACCAGTGAATGTTCAGCAAAACCGTAATGACGAGGATGCGGTGAGGTGATAGATAATTGAACACCGTGATATGTATAAACGGCCAGTTTCTGCCGGCAAGCCGCGCTCAAATTCCCGCACTGGACCAGGGATTCCTTTATGGCTACGGCCTTTTTGAGACCATCCTGGTACGTGGGGGTCAACCCGTGTTGCTGGAAGCACACCTGAAACGGCTGGAGAAGGGATGCACAGCCCTGGGGATGGCCCTGCCCCTGTTACTGACTGAGTTGGGCAGCCTGGTACATC
This sequence comes from Desulfovirgula sp., assembly GCA_020725525.1. Lineage (GTDB taxonomy): Bacteria > Bacillota > Desulfotomaculia > Desulfotomaculales > Desulfovirgulaceae > Desulfofundulus. The sequence continues at coordinate 118,592 of DYEX01000127.1, read as the reverse complement.
AAACAATAAAACTAAACAATACCGTTGACGGCGCCCTGCGTCTAACCCTTTCCGCCGGAACGGCCCCGGGCGAAGCCGCCGGCAACCTGGTCATCTCCACCCGCCCCCTGCCTTACAGCACCCTGGACTACCAGAAGGGGTTTCGGGCCGGCTGGTCATCTTTCCGGCGTAATGAACAATCTCCTCTGGTAAAATTCAAAACTTTAAACTACCTGGAAAATGTGCTGGCCAAAAAGGAAGCCCGGGAAAGAGGGTGGGATGAGGCACTTTTTTTGAACACCGCCGGCTATGTGGCAGAAGGAGCGGTGAGCAATATCTTCCTGGTTAAAAACGGCCAGGTGGTTACTCCCTCTCCGGATCAGGGGTTGCTGCCCGGCATCATGAGGCAGGTGGTGCTGGAAACCTGCCGCCGGCTGGGCATTGCGGCACAGGAGCGGCCGGTCTCCCCGCATGAACTGCTTGATACCGACGAGTGTTTCCTGACCAATTCTTTAATGATGGTAATGCCCCTGGTAAAAATTTATGACCGCCCCATCGGAAGCGGACAACCAGGAATTATAACCGGAGAGATAAAAATGGCGGTAAGCAGCCACATATCATAGCCTGGAAGCGGATGCGGAAAAGGCCGGATAAAGGGTGAGTGGCCGTAAACACAGCATAGGCCACTTACCCCGGCGGTTCTCATCGTGGGGCAACCTGGCCCCAGTTCAGGGGATCATAATATCGAAGCCACCCGATAGGGTGGCTTTTGCGAGCATTTTATTTACTATTCTACCGCCACAAGGTTGCCTTCCCGGTAGTAATTTACTTTAGCTTTCAAACCTTCCCCGATAAAGCGCAGAGGTACCAGTGTCCGTCCGTCAACAACCCTGGCGGGAACCTCCAGCATAACCGGGTTTCCGTCAACCAATGCCTTCCCGCTGCCCACTACCAGTTTCACGGTGGAGTTGTTGAGTTGAATGTTAATGGTGTTATCCTTGTAATCAACGGCGGCACCGAGGCTCTCTGCCAGTACCCGGAGCGGCACCAGGACGCGACCATTTTCAACCACGGGGGCCACATCAAACATGGGGATGTTTCCTTTTATATACACTTTTACCTTATTATTATCTTTTACTTTAGCAAAAACCTTATTTAAGACAGAATAGATTTCATCGTCACCCGGGTTGTTCCTCAGGGCCTGCTCCAACAGCGAACGGGCATCCTCCATTTTTCCGGCCTTAATGAACATCTCGCCCAGGTGCTTATAGCCTTGTGCCCTGGTAAGGCTATCGGCAGACACATCCTCTTCCAGCGCCTCTTTCAATTCCCCGGCTACGATGACGATCTCATTCTGGTCGTTCCAATCCTTAAGGCACTGCTTTGCTTCATAAACCGCCTGAGCAACGCTTCTCCCTTCCAAAATGGCCTGCAGAGCGGCCCGGGCCACCGGGTTTTTCACATGATGCAGGGCGTTTTCTACACCCTTATAAACGTGTTCTGCCACACTCTTCTTTTTTTCCTGCTTTTTTAGCCCGTTTTTCTCCTGTTCCAGATCTTTCTTCTGTTCATGCATTTCCCGTTCTCTTTCCTTATTCTGGTTCCGCTCTTTTTCCTCAACCGTGGCCCCTTCATTCATGTTCCTTTCATGTTCATGCTCCATGTTCCGTTCAACATGTCCTCTGGCCTGGCCGGACTGCCCCCCACCCTTTGGCGCGGCCCACGCACCGGCCGCCAGGGAAAAGATCAGTACAATAACCAGTGCCAGGGAGAAAAACTTTTTCAACCCCTTCATAAAACCACCCTCCATTCTTTTGTTTATTGCTTCGTACATTTTATACGATTGGCCAGTCAGTTTTAAGGGGTGAAGGGCCAACTTTTTTCCATTGCTGCTTATTTCAACAGGCGCTTGAGAATTTTATCACCATACCTGAAGCACAAAACACTTCAAATAATACGCATCAAGGGTAGGGCCGGAATCCCTTGCGCCGCAAGGGTTCCAGGCCCGCTCCTGGCGGTTTGCTAACGCTTGCTAACGCCGTCGCCCAATACCTCCCCGATAGCTGCGGCAGCCGCTGCCTGGGTGTCCGGCAGCAGGTGGGAGTATATATCCAGTGTGGTCTTTACACTGGCATGTCCCAGCCGTTCAGCCACTACTTTCGGGTGTACGCCGTGCCGTAGCAGGAGTGAGGCATGTGTGTGTCGAATATCATGGAAACGGATACGCGGTACACCTGCCTCTCTGACGAGCCTTCGCATGGCCTGCCGCACGTCACTGTGAGCATAAGGCGTACCGTTTTTTGTACAAAAAACCAGGCTGTAGTCCTGCCACTTTTCTCCCGCCTTTAGCCGGACTGCGGCCTGCTTTTTTCTGTGCTCTTTCAGTGCCTGCACTGTACCGGGGTCAAGCGGTACCCGCCGGATGGACGCCGCTGACTTCGGCTCCTGAAAGATTATCCCCTTAACTGCAGCCTTGTCTGCAAGTGTCCGGCGTACATAGACCACACCTGACTTAAAGTCCACGTCCTCCCACCTCAAGGCCAGGAGTTCTCCCAGGCGCATTCCCGTTGCCAGCGCCATACGGAACAGCATGGCTTTTTCCGTCCTTACAGCCACCGCCAGGAAACGCGACACTTCCTCTTCTGTCCAGACCCGCACTTCCCGGCGCGGGATAGCGGGCGGTTCCACATCATCGACCGGGTTGCTCCCCACAAGTTTTCTCTTAACCGCCCAGTGCATGGCGCACCGCAGGGTCGCGAACAGCCGACGGCAGGTCTTGGGCGCGTATTTTCTCTCCTTCTCAAACAGGGTCAGCGCCCGCTCTATGTCGGCGGCGGTCAGTTTTGCTACAGGGACTGTCCCCAGGACTTCCACCCATACGTCAACACCCGACCGCATACATGCTTCTGTCGTCGGTTTCCACTTACGCCGCGAAGCATCGAGCCAGACCGACAACAGCCCCGCTACGGTCAGGGTGTTGGGGGCCAAGCCGAATTTTCCTTGTGCAGCGGCTACCAGGGCTTCAGCTAAAACCGCCTCCGCTTCGCGCTTGGTACCCCTCACCGTGATCCACTTCTGCCGCCGTTTGTTAGTCTCTGGGTCGCGTCCCAGTTCAATGACCACAGTCCAGGAGTCCTTTGACCGTTTTTTAATATGTCCCCGCAAGACTTATTTACACCTCCCGCATTGACTGCGGGCGGAGGGACGGGTTAGAGATTCGCCGTCCTCCCGCCCTCTTCCTGCCCGTCCGCCTTCATCCACTCCACAAGCCGTGCCTTGGGCACCCTGATGAAGCTGCCCAGGCGGATACTGGGGATAATCCCCTGCCGCACGTACTCGTAAGCCGTAGACCGCTTGAGCCGCAGGATTCCAGCCGCTTCCTCCACGGTGAGGAAAGCGGGCATGGATTCAATTTCCCGCTCGGTGAGCATGGACGAATCACCTCCCACAAAACAAAAAAAGCCGGGCGTTTACAGCCCGGGACCAAAGGGCAATTATTGCCCTTTGATAGTATCTGGTTGCCGGACGGTCGTTAGTCCGGCGGTTTTCGCCTGTTTTTTCGTCCTATTTGTCCCATATCTTATGGAAGGCCGGAAAGCCGGAGCGTCGCCCGCGCCGCCCCGCCCGGGGACTTACTCCACCCTTCCCAGGACCACCGTGCCCCACCGTCCGCAGTCGGCAAGCTCCCCGCCGCACCAGGGGCACCTGGCCGGGGGAGCGGCAGTCTGCCACATGTCCGCCCAGGTGGACCTGCCGCATTCCCGGCACCGGTATTCACTGCACTCGACCGCCTTCCGCTTCGGCATGTCGAAATTCCGGACCAGCCCAACCACGAAAGCGTTCATGCTTTTGCCTTCCCGCCCGGCCAGCTCCTTCAGCCGACGGTACTCGAATTCTTCCAGGTACAGCATCACTTTTCTGTCCCGCATGTTCCAGTGCCACCCCTGTACTAGTATATTACACTAGTATTATACCGGGGCGCGGGCGGCGGGGCAAACTGCCGGTGTCGGCAATCTGAAAAAAGTGTCGCCCGGCGGCCAGCTTTACGCGCACGGTCACGTCACCTCCCTTGAAAAAGCGAAAGGCACGGGGGTGAAACCGTGCCTTTTGGTCTTTTGGGAGGATGTATTATAGAACCGCCGCAGCAACGGTACCGATTTTAGAACTGTCGTTTTAAAGCCTTAGAACGCTGTTGCTTTCGCCGCATTAGTGCTGCCGCATAAAATACTGTCCTACGCTTCTGCCCTCTTCAGGGCCTTTTCCATGTCGGCTACCTTCGGCTTGGTGTAGGCCATCACCGTATCCAGCCGAGAGTATCCCAGCGCCGTGGCCCCTGTCACCAGGTCCGCCCCGGCCCGGAGCATGTTCGTGGCGCAGGTGTGTCGCAGGGTGTGCGGATGCAAGCCGGGTATCCTGGCGCGGTATACGTACTTCTTCACCACCCGCCAGGCGGCGCACTCCGTCAGGGGCTTTTCGCCCGAAGCGCCGGGGAAAAGCCACGGCGAACCGAGGTATTTCTTTTCCCGCGCCTCAAGCCAGGCCCGCAGCACTTTCCTGGCCGCGGGACGGGCACCTCCCTCCACTTTTTCGGGTTGCCTTGTGCGATTTTCCTACCCTTAGCGGGCTTTCTTTTTGGCTTATTTTAGCAGAACCGACTACAAAATCAAAAATCAATGGGCGTTGCTATGCGGGGTTGTTTTTTTTGTTCTCTCTGTCCGAAACGCACCGCCCAAAGAGGAATGGAGTGGAAACGTGTGGAATTAAAGCAAATTAAGAAGGAATTAGGTAAAGCTCGCATCATGGGTCCAAAAAATCCTTGGAAATCAAGGCTTTGAAGTTTCGCAGGTACTCAAGATGATTGGTAAAAAGGCTAATTGTTCAATTTTAGGGGGTCGATGCGATAATGAAAATTGCCATGTTCATAGGTGCAGGTTTCTCAAAGGCTTGGGGATTACCACTTGCAAGTGAGATTATGGATATGCGAGATATTCGCACTAACTTATTTCCTGGGAAGTGGCAGAGAAAGCTCATTGACAAGGTTAAGGCTGTTTGGGATGCCACGAAACCTACACATAAAGGAGTGGTGGATGAATTCGCAAGAATGCTTCAGCAATTTGAATACGAACTCTCTTTTGAAGAATTTGCGTCGTTTCTTGCGCTTCGATTATCTTCGAAGCACTGGAAAGTGGGAACAGCCCATGAAACCAAATGGGGCACAGGCGACCATATCCGGAAACAGCAAGTTGTACCAAAATGCTATCAGGAATTTCTCAAGGTTTTAAAGAATGTGGATTTAATTGGAATAGTCACTACCAATTACGACCTAGTCATTGAGAAATTACTAGGTCCCACGTCTAGTGGAAGACTCGGTGGCTTCAATTATGGTAAAGTTGGAGAACATCTTCTAGGGCGTCATCCTCTCAGTTCTCAGTGGACTTATGGACCCATCACTGTTACTGGTAAGATCCCTCTCCTTAAACTAAACGGCTCGCTGAATTGGACTCTTTCTTCAGACGGTCAAATTTTAAAGTACATTGATTCTCGGCCCAGCCGAGGCCGGAGATACGAAGTTTTACTCATTCCTCCAGGAGCAGGCATAAAACATGATAAATTGCAACCTGTATGGGAGCACGCTGGGCAGATTCTTAGAGCTGCAAATATATGGATATTCTGTGGATATAGCATACCTGATTATGACCAGGCTGTGAAAGATTTGCTGAAGAATTCGATAAAGAATGTTAAGAGAATAATCATCTTAGATGTTAAACCAAAGCCTGTCAAAGACAAGCTCCGTGATCTTCTCGGTAACTCCAGAGATTCTGTAAGCATTTATGTAGGACCAGGGATCACTTCGCAACTTAATGCACGCGATATAGCTCATCTTATGAAACCGTCGTAAACCAACAGGATCAACTAGATACTTGAGTTAATATTTAAAGCTTATTTATCCGCCAAATATTAATTTCTTCGTAGATTCACTTATAATTTGGCTCTTCGCTTTTTTTTGAGAGGGCACTTTCCATACCTGCGATCGCCCTTGACATGGAGCCTCGCACTGTGTTTCTAAGGAGCCGGGAGGGAGCCCCGCTTTACTCAGGTTCCTTGCCAATCAAGGCTAACGCGGGCATTCTCCATGTCAAGGGCATTTGCTTCGCTCCGGTGAATGGCCGTATGAATTAAACAAGAACAAATGTTTACCCACACGAATTAGCAAAGAACCAAATAAACAGTTATTCCTCATCCCACTGCATGATCCTCGCCCCCAACTGCGAAAGAGTTTCTTTTACCTTAGTATCCAACGTGGTACGGTCAAAACCACCGGGGGTTTCGGCCTTGATTTCAATGGTGATTTCCGGTTCTGCCCCGGACGTCTTTAAGGGCCTGATCACGCCGGTGACGATAGAAGAAAGTTTGTCCCAGGGGACGCTTGCTTTTATCACAAGTTTACGCGGCCGCTTTTCTTTATCGCCACTCGGCGAACTTCCTGGTTCCGATTCAGGTTTTTCTTTCACCTCTTCTGTACCACCAGGAACGGTTTCTCTCTCATATCCCGGCTTGTCGGACGAAGACTTTTTCTCCTGGGCGGCCTTTTCCGGTCGCACTATCAGGGAATCAGATTCCGGATTTAAAGGAGATTCCCTGAAAAACAGTCTGTCTCCCGTGCGAACACCAAAAACGCCCTTTTCGGCCCCCTCTCTGACGGCCTTCAGTAATACCTCCTCGTTTTCCAAGCAGGGAAAGCCGGGCGTTTTCAAGAAGATGTCGTAAATCTCCTGGATGCTCTTTTCCTCTTCGTCCTGGCCTATACCCTTCTCCAAAACCAGTTTTGGCGTTATGGAGGACAAGATCGGCTTTTCGTCCTTGAGATAGCGGAATACCCGTCCCGTAAGGGAACCTTCCCCAGTTGACGGCAGCCCCATGTCCCGCCAGACAACGCCGCCGTTGCCGCCCCAGCCTACGTGACGGTAGGCGTTGATGACCTGGAAAGGGATATCTTTTTCTGCTTGCTTTAATTTAGCCTGCAGATCTTCGCGGGAAGCAGGTGCTAAAGACAATGAGGTATCCTTTGCTATATCTTTTAAGGCGAGGTACCGCCTGAGCTTTCCTTTTAGCCCAGTGTAGGCGTCCTGATCTACCGCCAGGGCAAAAACAATGTTGCGGTAAACCCGAAAAGTAGCTCCGGCTTTCTCCAAAAGCTCTTTTGCAAAAGCCTTTGTCTCCGGCGCACCTTCCTTGAGCTCGGGGTCAAACACCACCAGTTTCAGCCGCCTGTTATCTGATACGCCAGTTGCTTCCCGCGGCCACAGATATACCTCGAAAGGCCCTTCTTTTGCCAACCTGGTCAGGTTTTCGGAAAGGGCCTCCCGGATTTGGCCTTCCTCAATCGTTTCTTCTCTGTCGGTGATGACTTTATTGAGGTTCGGCTGGTTCTTAAAGCTGTAGACGTGCTTTTCCGCGTGGAAATACCAGAGCGATTCTTCCAGTTTATTTACCGCATCGCCGACGATAGTGGTAGGGATCCCTTCCCGCAAGAGGGCTACCCTTAGCCAGGGCAGGGTCACGCCGCGCCGCTGGGCACCGCTGAAAGAGTAAAGGAAAACAGCAGTGGCCAGCCCTCTGGCAATCCCGTATTTTTCGTATTCGCTGCCCATCTCCTGGTCGATCCGTGCTGCTTTACCGTGAATGTCGGAGTTAATGACGCTATCGTATTCGTTGCCGATGTGCTTGACGAACTCCCGCCTGATCGGAAGGGACGACAGGTTTACCAGCGACGATTGAATGAGGGGACCAGAAACCTTCCGTTCGTAAAGATCGCCCACCACCTGGGCCAGGAGCCTTAAAACGCCCCGCGTCCGCTGAAAAGTGGGATACGACCCCCAGCGTTCGTACAAAACGTCGATAAACTCCGGGTGAAAAGGGTAGGCCCGCTCGATTTTTTCCCGGAAGGCTGTTTCCTTTACCTCACCTGGAACCTCGGTACCCAACCCCTGGTAAAGCTTGAGATATTGCTCTGCTACCTGGCGATGGACCTTCTGGTCGCCCAGGTCTTCAAATAGCCTCTTCCGGATCACTTCGTAGACTTCCATTCCCTCTACTGGGACGTATATGCTCTCTACCCTTCCGGAAACCTTCTGCAACTGAGCAAGGGCCTTTTCGGCTTCTTCGTCATAATGTTCCAGGATGCTTGCGGGAAGCGTCAAAACTAAAGCCGTTTTTCCCGAAGCGGCCACCGACTCCGAAAGCTCCTGAAGGAACGCCAGGGTCTGGCCCTGGGTGATCCTTTCCACCTTTTCCACCCGGTTGGCCTTGACGATGTACTCCAGCAGCTCATCGATGAGGATAAGGGCTGGCCCGCCTTTCTGGAGGATTTCTTTGATCCGTTCCTTGCCCGGTGCCACCCGACGCACATCGTGATCCTTGACCACTTCATAGCAGCCGAGCTGATGGGCAATTTCTCCCCAGGGCGTCTTTCCCTTTACGGGGTCAGCCGCCGTGCCTACAAAGGCTGCCACCCGCACCCCGGTAAACCCGATGGTCTCCGACACCAGTTCCTTCACCTGTTCAATGTGATTTATTTCTGAAAAAGATTTTACAAGGTGGTAAAGGGTGATCAGGGCGTGGGTCTTGCCGCCGCCGAAGGGGGTCTGGAGCTGGATCACGGGGTTGCCCCGGCCGGAGGTTAAACGCTCTATTACGTTGCGGGCCAGGTTTTTCAGCCCCGCCGTAAGGTATGTCTTGGCAAAAAAGAGGCGCGGGTCGCGGTACTCCTCCGGTGCCGTACCGCTTAACACATCGCCCAGATCGGCGGCGAAAACCGCCTCCGTGAAAGACTTCTCCCTAATGTCCTTGTGGGGCGTAACCACCTGCCACCAAGCTGGTAAGGCCAATTTTCTCCCTCCCCTAGATCGAGAACTGTTTCAGAAACCCAGTAAAATTACTCTTCAGTTTTTCGTAGACGTGCCAACTCTATCCGTCCTGCAGGAGTGATTTCCCAGATACCAGGCGGAGAATCGGAAGCTAATAACCCTTCTTTTACCATGTGCTTACGACACCATCGAGCCGTATTGCGCCAGCGCACTTCTCTCCCCCCAGGAAGCAACTGGTGGTCATACTCGCTCAACCGCTCCTTCATTTTTTCATAAACGAGCTTTAGAACTTCATTAGGATGAGCCGCACCGCCAAGTTCTTCTAGCGCTTCCAGAATCGGACGGCGAAATTCCTTTTCTTGCGTGCGTATGTTTAATCCTTGAACCGGTTCCGGCCCTTTGGGTAAAGTACTTGTTAGTTTTTTATCTGTAGCAGTTTCATCGACTTCCTGGGAAAAACTCTTTTGCCACTCAACTTTTAGCTCCATAATCCTTTCCCGAAAAGTAGCCATCTTCTTGGCCTGGCTAATTATTTTTTCCGCCGTCTCGTAGTCCCCTGTATTGAGCGCCTTTATCCCTCTTTGGCGAAACCATTCGCCTATAGCATCAATTTTGGTAAGAAGTGAATCAAAAGATTTTATTACCTCATTATTCTGATCAGTCATTCTGTCCCTCTCCCCCTGGGGACAACTTACCCATAAACGCTAACACTTCTTTCTCAATTACTTTCTGGAAATACTTCCGTCGAATTGTCACGGTTACAGTAAGAACCGTAAGCCTTAAAAAGCTCGCGTTTCGCCAGATCAGAAAAACACAAATCCCCAGACTTCATTAAGCTCTTGCTTCATCCAAATCAGTAGAATATGGTAATGGCTTAATTCCTTTCCTCGCATATTCTTTGTTTAATGGGCACCACGGGAGAAAAATGACCATCATTTAACTATCGCCCTTTCTAAAAACCGAAGGATTGCTGCCCGGTGCCGTTTGCTGCTTTGTGGTAGCTATCCCGACCGTAAAGGAAACCTTGAATCATTTGCTTCTCTTTGTCTCCCTCCGGCAAAATGTCCGAAACGGCCTGGGCCAGTTGCCAGAAGGCGTTGTTGTGGAGGTTGCCTGATGATTGCAGGATTTCGGTTATTTTCATGCGCTGGCTCTTCTCCCACAGCAACAGGCAGGCGTGAAGGACGTCCACCATACTGTTAAACTTTTCCTTCTCCAAAAACTTTCTATCCCTCTCTTTTGGCCCCAAGACGCTGATGTACTCTTTGTCTTTTTTAACAAGGCCTCCGTTCCAGTACTGCTCCAGTTCGACGCCGCAGGCAGAAGAAAGCTTACGCGCCTCGTCAAAATGAACCCTTGCCCCGTTGTAGGTCCAGCGCCAGAGGAGGTAGAATCGGGCGGTGGCGTCAATACCTCCCAGGTTGCCGTTTTTAAGAATCCTGGCCAGGGCGTACTCGCTCACCGTCTTGCGGACAAATTCCAGCAGGTCCTGAGCCGAAACTTCCTCGCCCGCGTAGGTCTCCACCTTCTCGTAACGGCCGAAAACCTCTAAAGCCGGGCCGATGGCGGCGATGAAGAAGTCGCTGCCACCGATCCCCTCGTTCCAGAACTGATCCAGCTTTTGCCGGATCCTCTCTTCTACCAGGGGTTTGATCTCGTTATAATAGGCAGTTTCCCTGGTAGTACGCTTGCGGCAGATCATGTAGATGGAGGAGGCAAGGGCCGCCGATTCCTTGGCCAATAAGCGAGCCTTCATTTCTGTGTGTAACGGCCAGGAGGCGGTAAGGTAAAGACCAGAGTTTAAAAGTGCATTGATGATGGTCTCCCAGGCCGCGGTGGTCTTGTGTGCAAAGACAATGACAGCAGTACCTTCGGGTTTTAAAATTCGGTGGATTTCTTTAAAGGCTTTAGTAATGCATTCTTCAAAAAAGACTTTGGCCTGCTCCTTGCTTCCGTATCGGTAAGGATCTTGGACACATTCTTGACTCTTTGGGGTTAGCGGAGTGGCAAAAAGCTCAGGATAAAAGTCTCCTATGGTTCTCTTTAGCCATACATAAAAGAAATCCGATAAATTGGCGTATCCAACATTATCGTAGTACGGCGGGTCAGTGACCACGGCGTCGAAGTAGTTGTCGGGATAGGGCAGAGCAGTGGCGGAGGCCTGTGTGACGGTGGCGGGGGTGGAGTTGGTTTGGGAGCAATGGTCGACAACCCTTAAGATCCAATCCAACCCTGAGTTCCAATCACCCGTAGCTTCGCTGAAGGGACTTAGTTCGAAATAATCCCATACCATTGGTAAAGCTTGTCTGGTGAAGGTATGTCCAACAAACTCTCCATGAGGGACCCATGTTGAGATTCCAGAATTATAATCCGCTAATCTATCCAACCCCAGTGCCAAATATGTCACTATCACCCTGGCATACTCCTCCTTATACCCCTCCGCCAGCATCAACTCGTGTGCCTGCCGCACCCTCTCTGCAAAAGTGATCAGCGCCAGCTTCTGGCGGGGGTTGAAGAGGTCGCCCCAAGTGTACATTCCGTACATTGGTGGGCGATCAACGTCATGACAAGGAGTTGGTATAGGTTCATCCGGTACCGGGTCAAAGCCCCACTTGCCCCACAACTCCTCCCGCTTTTGTTCCAGATACTCCTCGGCTTTCCGGAAAACCTCCATGTCCTTTTCCGTCGCCAGGCGGTAAGTCTTCCCCTGCCGGTCCGGGTGGTGCAAGACTACCGCCACCAGCCGCTGACCGACCCGGCCTTTCTGAAACTGCTTCCGAACCTCTTTGTCGGTCAAACCGCTGCCGCAGCAGGGGCAGATCACTCTGGCCCGCGCAACGGTCCCTTCCCCGGGGTCGAAGTTGATGGCCGCTCCTTCCATAATCTCGAACCTTATTTTATTCCCCAATGGGATAATTTTAAGGGCCACCTGTTTATTGTCTTTTTTGGCTAGCCAGGTCTGGCGCAGGAGAGGTATCTCCGCCCCACAGGCCGGGTTATTGCACTTAACCGTCCTTGCCCAGATGTACCCTACCGGAATACTACCGTCGGGATCGGAGGGGTAGAAACACCCCATCTCCTTACGCGCTTCCTCCAGAACCCATTCCCCCCAGCGCTTAACGTCTTCTAAAAGGGGGTTGACTTCGCGCTCCACTTCACCCAGTGGTGTCTTTTCTTTACGCTTGACCGGCCTGCCGTACTTTTGAGGAAACTCCAAAGTAGCCTTTTCAATCAATACCGCCACCGGGTTGAGGTCGGAAGCATAGGTTTCGCATCCGAGGCGCAGGGCCTCTAACGCTATATTTCCTCCGCCAGAAAAGGGGTCGATAATCCTCGGAAGCTTACCGCTATTTGCCGCAATAATATCTCTCTTGGCCCGCTCAATGTAATAGGGGTTAAGGGAGTTTTCCCACTTACATAGTTCATGGATGAAGCTTGCCCGGGTGAGTCGCTCCTGTTCGTCATTTGGCTCCGGAACAAGCGCCGAGTAAATTGTCGCCCGGGAGGCTGCCAGTGGCCGCCTCGCCCACCAGATGTGCAGGGTGGAGATGTGCCCGTGGCGGATGTTTTTCTCCCGCGCCGACTCCCGGCTGACCTCTTTTACAGGAAAAGAGCTTTCGATGAAAGCTTTGTTTCTAATCTCACACACCCCCCGCATCGAGCAACTCTTTCACAGTTCTGGCTTCTTCTTCGGCTCTCTGCTTAGCTTTTATGAGAAGTTCCTCACGTTTACATTTTAGGTAATCGGGCTCGTTTGGTTCCGGTGGCAATAAAGAAAACTGGCTTTCTAATGAATTTAACTTAGCCATGTCTGGAGTGGGCTCGAATACCGAAGTTACTTCAAACGCTTCCGCTATTTCTTGGAAACCTCGTCTCTTTGTCTCCGCCACGATGTAACAGGCAAACTCTCGCTGGTAAAACCGGAGGACTAACCATTCCCTTTTGAAGTCATGGAGAGAGCGCTCCAATCTATTCTGTAGCTCTACATTCATAGATTCTCTTAATTCATCCTTTAACAATGCCAAATCATTTAACAACTTCGCGTTTAATTCCTGTGTATACAACAATAACCCCATGAATCTCCTGAGAAGGGGAGAAGGTAACACAACCTCGTCAAGTAAGCTTAACAGACTATGATGTACCTGGCCTAAACGGAAAACTGCCTCCAGGTCCGGAAGAAATACAGAAAACCGATCTATAGAGGAAGCAGTAGCCTGTTTAAACCACCGGTCATGCCGTTGAATATCCCAAGCTAAAATGGCCAGCACTCTCTGAAAAGCGGCCTTCTCCTTGTATCTTTCGCCTTCCAAGCGACTCAACCTTGCTTCATCTGCCATCCTTTTAGTGTAAAAAGCCATTATTGCAGTAACCCCAGCCATTATGATGCTAGCTAAAGATGACCAGGGTTGCCAGAATGGCCGATAGATACATAATGAAACAAGGGTGAAAGTGAGCATTACAATGAAAAACACAATCAATTTGTCTCTGCTCTCCTTGCCACGTTCCGCCAATCCTTTACCACATACCGCACAATCTCTACCACTTCCTCCGGCTTCAGGTGTGCTGCCGGGTTTTGTAGTGTGTATAGTACCGGTGCAGTAGCAGCCTGCTCCACAATGTACAGCCAATATTCGTCTCCCAAGCGGTTGGCCAACAGCCATTCGTTCGGCGTCAAGGCTATGGCACCGCTTTTTGCCCGGGCTTTCACCTCGATGTAGCGGCAGTTCCCGGCTGCGTCAACCGAGCGGATGTCGTAACCCAAAGCCTGCGCCGAGACGTCCTCGGGTTCCCTCCCCTGCTCCCGCTCGTACCTCATGGCCAGCTCCATCCCCACCTGCTCGATTGATTCGTCGCTAGCCATCCCGTCCGGCAGGGACACTCCCGGCAATACGCGGATTACGGCCAGAACCTCCGGTTCGGAAGGGTAAAGGCTGGTCTGGGCGCGGATTTCGTCCTGCAGCCGGATTTTTTTCTGCTCCAGCTCCTCCCTTTTGCGGCTCTCCTGGATAATCGTTACTTCCGGAATATTCTCACCTTTTATCTTCCTCGTTTCGTAGTCGGCAAGTTTGGCTTCGGACTCTAAAATCATAGATTCGATGGACCTAAGCCCGTATTTTTCCTTAAGGGCGGCGTCCCGCTGCCTTTGCTGCAATAATTCTTCACGGTACGGAAGCAGCTGGTGATTCAAAGCGAAAGCAATCACGTCTTCTTTGGAAGTAGACAAGGCCGCTGTTTCCTGTTCAACTGGCCCACCTTCATCACGCGGCTTGAGGTCCCAGATCACCGAAGGGTTGACGGAAGAAAATCTGCCGTCAACTGCCTGATAGATGCAGAGCAAACGGCGGCCGGCAACTTCCCCTCTGCCGTCTTTAATCTCGCCGGTTAAAAACCACAACAGGCCGTTCTTCCTGCCGTCGGGGTCGATAAAGACCGCACCCCGGGCAGCGTCCTGCTGATATTTTTTAAATACGGTTTCCAGTACGGCTTCCATCAAAGGATGCCCCATCGTGACAAACTCTGCCTGAGCGTTAAAGGCCGCTTCTTTATCGAAAGCCACCTTCAGGTATTCTCGATGCACCTCTCCGTATTTAATTTTGAATTCATACGGCTGGTTGCGCACCTCAAAGGGAACTGAGCTTACTCGCCAGAAACCGTCCTGACGTTTTTCGCACTTTATTTCGAGCTTCTGGGCCGCCCGCAGGAAAAACTTTTCGATGTACTCCGGCACCAGCCGGTTTTCCCTGGCAATCCTTTGGTCACCAATGATCCGGGAAAGGTCGAGGTGGCGGGTGGCCAGGGCCTCCATTGTCGCTTCTTTTACCCGGAGGATGGCCTCTTCGTCCGGCACCCGCTCTATCTCGGCCAGGATTTCTTCCATCGTTCGCCTACCTGCAATTGCTTCCAGGATAAGGTCTTTTAAGCTGACCCCCGGCAGGATGTCGCCAATGACATCAAAAACCCGGTCGGAACCCAGGTGCTCTCTCATGCGGTTCAGTTTCTCAAAAAGTTTTTCTAGAATTCTTCCTTCCCGGGTATCTGCGGCCACCAAATTGTAAATGTGCACCTCATTGCGCTGCCCATAGCGGTGAATGCGCCCCATCCTCTGCTCCAAGCGGTTCGGGTTCCAGGGAATATCGTAATTCACCATCAACCAGCAGAATTGCAGGTTGATCCCTTCTCCTGCCGCCTCGGTGGCCACCATCACCTGGGCGCGGTTTTTAAATTCGTGCTCCGCCCGGATGCGGGCGTCCATACCCATGCCGCCGTGAATGGTAGCAACGGAGTATCCCCACTTCTTGCCGATTTTTTCGGCCAGGTACTCCAGCGTGTCCCTCGATTCGGTGAAAATGAGGAGCTTGGTGCCGGTCTCCCGGAGCCTTTCCTCTTCAACAACTTCTTTTAGGCGTTTCAGTTTGGTTTCGATTTCTTGCTTTTCCACTTCTTTGGCCAGGAGCACGAGCTCATCTAGCTTTTCAATCTCTTCTTTCAGTTCCTCTAAAGTTTCTGCGGAGGTAAGTTTTTCTAAAAGTTCTTCTTCTTTCTGCCAGCGGATGTTCTCTTCCAGGTCTTCCACGTAATCTTCGGTGTAGCCCAGGTCCTGGAGCAATTGCCCCTTTTTATATAGTTCCTGCAGCCGGTCCCGGCGACGCTCCAGCGACTTGCGGGCGGCCCTGACGCTGGAGGCCAGCCTCCTCTGGAGGATGGTCAGGGCAAAGGTGACGTTGCGCTTTTCTTTCTGGAGGGCTTTATTGAAGTTCTGCTCAACATAGGTGGTTACGGCATTGTAAAGTTCCATTTCGGCTTCGCTCAGCTTGTATTTGACGGTCTCCACCTGCCGGGGTGGAAAGAGAGGGGCGTTATCGAAATTCCTTAAATCCTCCTTGAGCCGCCTTAAGAAAAGGGGGTTATCTTTGTTTTGAATGGAAGCGGCCAGCATTTCCGAACTGGCAAAAAAGCCGGGCTGCAGGAGGTCCAGGAACAAACGGAAATTCTCCGGGTCTCCGCGGTGGGGCGTGGCCGTAAGGAAAAGAAGGTATTTAGTTATCTGGGAAATCAGTTCGCCAAACTGGTAACGGGCCGTCTTGCTTATCTTGTCGCCGTACCGGTAGGCGGACATCTTGTGGGCTTCGTCCACGATTACCAGGTCCCAGGAGGAGTCCTTTAAAGCAAACATAACGTCTTCCTGTTTGGCAAAATCCAGGGAGGTAATGATCTGGTTATTTTCGGTCCAGATGTTTTGCCCCCAGCTGGCGTTCATCACGCCGCGGTCGACGACCAGGAATTTTTCACCAAAGCGCTCTTTCATTTCCCTGAGCCACTGGTCTTTTAAGTGGCCGGGAACGACGATCAGAACGCGGTTGACCAAGCCCCGGTATTTTAACTCTTTAAAGAGAAGCCCGGCCATAATGGTTTTGCCCGCGCCAGGGTCGTCAGCCAAAAGAAAGCGAATGTTCGGGTTTTTCAGGATGTGGTGGTACACTGCTTCAATTTGGTGAGGTAGCGGGTGAATTTGGGAAATGCTTACCCCGTATAAGGGGTCAAACTGGAAGGCGTTGCGGACGCGCATGCCCTCAAGAAATAGAAAGACGTTTTCGGCTTCGCCTGTAAACTCAAGGTGTTGCTCCGAAGATTTGGTAAGCGCGGCCAGTTCGGCGGGATTAAGGATGGGATCGTAGTACCTCTTTGAGTGAAGGCCGACAGCCTCGATCTTGGTCAGCGACGGGCTGATGGTTCTGTACGCCAGCACCTTCACAGGCTCAGAGAAAATAGAACCAGTTATTATATCTCCTGGTTGTAAACTCACTTTTTTTGCCCCCTGATATTCACGTGATTTTTAAACATGGGTTCAACTAGATAGGGCAGTTTCATAAAAATAAAAGCCGAGTAACCATGATTTAATCACTCCTTCGGCGGGGCCAAAAAAGAGACGCGCCGCAATGGCAGGTAAATCTTATCCTCTTCGCGCATCTTATCGTAATATTCCTCCCAGAGTCCAATAAAATCATTTAAGTCCATTTTCTCAATGTGGCGAGCTGACCTGCGAATTTCTACCTCTGCATCCGCAGTAAATCCTCCGGAGGAAACGATCAGTCCCATTTCACCCTCTTTATTAAGGAGACTGGCAAGCTCTCTTACTTCTTTAACGGTCACTTTTTGGTTCCGGTGTTTCACCTGGACCTTTATCCTGGGAGTTGTGCTTCCAAAGGGATCTTTGTATGCCAGAATATCAAACCCGCCGTCTTTCCCCTGCGGTGAGATAAAGGGAGTATAATAACCCATCCCCCGTAGTAAAGCAGCAACTAAATCCTGGAATTCGTAAGCTCCCAATTGAGAGATATATTCCTCTATTTCTTTTCTGGCTACAGAAACGGCTTGTTCGTAAGCTGTCCTGCGTATAACTTCGGTTTCTTGCTCCAATTCAGTTGATTCTTCCTTATCTTCCTTAATCGAATGTTTGCTTTTCCATTCGCGGTATTTTTCCTGGGCCTGTCTAATAAAATCTTCTGGAGATAACCTTAAGGCATCTATCCCATCGTCCGTAATGTACCATATCCCCTTATTTTTCCTTAGCCAGCCAGCCTTCAGACAATCAATGGAATAAAAATGGATAAGTGCTTCCCATCTTACATACCCTGATTTCTCGTACCTTTGTCTTTCATGTTCGGTAAGTTGGACATGCTCTTCCACGTAGCGCAAAACATCCCGAACAGGAAGCTGCCCGCCGTTTTCTTTAATCCCCTGAAGAGCTGTTTTCATTAAAAGACCGATTCTTTCTTTGCGTGTCATTTCCATCTTTCACTCCCACGCTATCTTCTCCACCGCCGCCTCCAGGTCGGCCCTGCCGGGCCTGGTGTACCTGGCGGTGGTGTTCATGTTCTCGTGGCCCGCAAGCACCGCCACCCTGTCCAGCGCCTCCCCCGCGTCCACCAACATCTTGCAGAATGTGTGCCTCAGCCGGTGCGGGGTCGCCTCCACCCCTGCTAATCGGGCGTACTTCGCCAGAACCTTTTCCGCCGCCCGCCGGGTCATGGGGCCGTTTTTGCCGGGGAAGAACCATTCACCTGAAAGTCCCGCAAGGTACTCCCCCAGGGTACGCCTTGCCGTAGCGTTCAGGGGCACCTCCCGGTACTTGCCGCCCTTGCCCTGCCGGACGGCGACGTGGCCGGAACGCTCCCGGATAACCACGTCCTGCACCCGCAGGGAAACCGCTTCGGAAACCCGCAGCCCGGTGTGCAAAAGGAGCGTGACCAGTGCCTGGTCTCTCCTGCTCCCGTACTTCTGGACCGCCCGCACCAGGGCGCCCAGCTCTCTCCTGGAAAGCCACTTCGGGGCCGGTTTCTGCTCCGGCAGCCGCTTCACGCCCTCCGTCGGGTCGGCCTGGACGATACCGGCTTCCTTCGCCCAGGCGAAGAAGCTGCCGATGGCGTCCAGGGCGTTGTTCACCGTAGAGGGTTTCCTGCTCCTGTTCTGAAGATAACGCCTGTAGTCGGCCACGTCCAGGGGAGTGACCGCCGCCGGGTCGGGTTCGCCGTAGGTCCCTTCCACCCAGGCGAAGAACCGGCGCAGGTGCCCGGAGTATATTTCCGCCGTGCCGGGGGAAAGCCCCCTGGCCAGCAGGCTGTTCTTGAAACTGGTCAGTATATCCATTCGACGTTTCCCTCCATTTTCCTTTTGCGAATTGAAATTCCGGCCTTAAATGCTTTCTACAGCCTCCCTTTTGCGTCCTTTTCGGGGTGATTAATTCACAAAAGGGCCGTTTTGTGAAAAGTTAACAGCCATTTCTTTGTCGTTTTTTGCGAATTATGTCGATAAGTTTGTTTAAACTGACAAAGGATTTACATTCTTAACGTCGTAAAAAAGTCTTAAAAAGGGATTCTTTACTATTTGTGATATAAATAGTGTAAAAACTGCTGCCGCATTTTGGTAAAAGATTCACTTAGGGATGTATTGCTAGTTTTTATTGAAAAAATGAGGTATTAAAAATGCGAAAGATATTAATTCTACGCTCCCGTGAAGTTGCCGATAGCACCCGCAAAATCTTTAACAGAGATTCTTCACACAAACTCAGGTCACCGCCTAGTTAATGTAAAATTATGATAGTCTCCACAATGGTTAGTTTTGTTTTGAAACTGGAAATAGGTAAACGAAGTAACTTTGGAATCAATGGTCGATTTCATTAAAAAACTGGAGGGAAATTTTATGGCATTTAAGAGTATACGGCGATTAATGTTTATAGCATCGTTTGTCTTACTGATGTCATTAAGTTTTTGTCTGGGTAATATCTATGCCAATGAAAAGATAAGGCTGTTTATTGCAACTCACGAAACGAATGGTGAATGGAAGGAAGTTTCTTGTGACCCATCGCCTATCATAGTAAATAACAGAGTATTCGTACCTCTCAGATTTATTGCAGAAAATCTTGGAGCAGAAGTTAAGTGGAACGACGAACAGAATGCTGTTTATATCAAATCAGCTGAAGTAATAGCACAAGAAAAAGCTCAGGAGGCGGCAAAGAAAGAACAGGAAGAACTGAATAAGATGTTTCGTCATGGGAAGGTTATTTCAGTCGAACCAGATAAGCTGACTATGAATGTCGAAAAAGGTGGTGGTGATGTGGGACGAACCATCACTATCACCATCAACGAGTACACCAGCGTGCAGGTCGGCATGCGTTTTGTGAACAAACCTGGCGAGAAGATCGATCTCACGAAGTGGTTTAAGCCCGGCGATACGGTTGGTGCATTAGTGAAGGAAGGCCAAGCAAAGGCCCTGGGTCGGGAGTTGAGACCGGGAGAGCAGCAACCATAAGTAAAATTTTGTGCACTAATTTCGGCACCAAACAGAACCCGGATGGGGAGGATCCGTTCCTAACCCCTTCCGGGTTTTGTCGGGTGGTGGTTGCGTAATTTGGGTCCCTCTTAACCCCCTCTTTTTATTACTTCTGTTTGCGAGTATGGTCCTGATCGCGCCAGGTTGCTAGGCGGCAGGTGTCGGAGAAAGCCTTAAAATTTATAACGCGCGTTATGCACTGCCGGGTATGTTTGAAGGGGATACTAGTGTTAAACACTAGTACAATAAACCGGCGTCAAGCGCCGGTACCGGCCGCTGGCGGAAGAGTTTTACCCGGATAAAGGTTTTAAAGGTTTTTAGGGAACAGCGCGTACGCCTGACCGGCGGTACCGGTGAGCCAGGGTACGCCCCACCCGACTATCTCCGCCAGGGCCGCATCAGCGCGGCAAGACGTTCGAGCGGCTGCACTATCATTACCTCTCTTTGCGCCTTTTCTCCCGCCGGACGATTTTTGCGCATTCGGGACAATATCTCTGCCGGTTGCTGACGGCTTCGATAGAGTTACCGCAGCGTTCGCACTTACTCCCCGCGCGTCCCACCGGGTCAAACGGGACCTGGGACTTGTTGGGGTCCCCTACAATAACGCCGGTCTCCCACGGGAACGGCCTGTCGTATTTCCGGCGGCTTTTTTCCACGGCGCGGACAAATTTGTCCAGCGCGTCGTCAGACCACAGGCCGTTGAACTGCCGCACGTAGAAATCCCGCTCGGAAATGCCGCACCCCACGCACCGGGCGTACCCCAAACGGCTGTCCAGGCCGAAAGGTTTTTCCTCCCCGCAGTAGGGGCACCAGGCCAGGGCCTTTTGTAAAGCCGGGGAAAAACCTTCAGGCGGTCTAATTACCGGCGTTTTCACGGATAACCACCCCCTTGCTATTTATCGTAATATCACGATATTACGGTAAAAGCCCTTTGTAGGCCATTCTAGAAAGCCGTCTAAAAAACTGAATCCGGGAAGCCTTGATTTTACTGGCTTCCCGGATTGGTATAAAATGGCACAAATCTGACGGGTATTATCATATAGGCTTGGTTCACAATTTGAAATGTACATGCCCGGAAGCCTTGATTTTCAAGGCTTCTAGAAGTCGGTTTCTGACCGTTTTCGTCTAATTCGTCACGCGATGGGGTACCCTGTTGCCCGGCTCTTTGCCCGCCACTTTTTCATGTACAGGGCGCGGGTGTCGCGGTAGCCGTTTTTCCGGCATTTCTCGCACCAGACCTGGCGGTTGCTCGACGGGTCGAGCTTCCTGCCGCAGTACAGGCACCGCTTTTCTTTCTTCTGCCGGTCGTTTCTTTTACCGGCTTTCTTTTTTCGCTCCAGCTGCTTCCGCTTCCGCTCCCGCGCCCTCGCCCTCTCCACTTCCGGGTCGGAACGGCACTCGTCGCAATACTTCTGGCTGTTCTTGCGCGGCTTAAATTCTTTCCCGCACCAGCGGCAGGTAACCAGCTTCACCCGGCATTCACCCTTTCCTGCCCTCTTTCTGTAAGGGTTTTTAAGAGGGGGTTTTTGATGATAGGTATTCTTATATAGGCTCGGTTCACAATTTGAAATGTACATGGCCTGAAGCCTTGAAAATCAAGAATTCCAGAAGCCGACTTCCGGTCTTTTTCGTCTAAGTGATTACGCGGGGGTATACTTTTTCACCACTTCCCGCACCGCCTCCCTGTCTCCCACAAACTGCTTCGCGAACAGCACCCCATCGGGCCGCCGGTACTCGGCCATCGGTTTCAGCCCGGCTTCCAGGGCGGCCTGCCACACCCGGCTGTCCTCGGAGTACAGGACGGCCTTATCGCCGTAAGCCCACGTCTCAACCACTGCACGCCACCTCCTTTCCCGCCGAAACCGGTCCTTAAAAAGCAAAGACGCCCGGTCAGGGCTTTATCCCCTGACCGGGCCATCTTAATTAATTATTATTCAGTTGCCGGAAAAGCCGGTCTCAATCCTCTTCTTCAGCGTTCCCATTTTTCCGCTCCCGGTACGCCGCAAGCTGCTCTTCGTAGCTCCTTGAGCTGTCAAAAAGCCAATCTTCCGGCTCCGGCGGCGTCTCCGCTTCGGGAAGCTCCGGGGCCTCCACGCTGATTTCGTTCACCGCCTTCTCTACGGCTTGCCGTAACTCTTCCAGCTCCAGGGAATACTCGTATAAATCATCTTCCATCCGGCACTTCAGGTCGTAAAGTTTGTCCTGGTAGTACCTTGCCACAATTTCTACTTTTTCCCTCAACTCGTCCAGTTTGCCCCGGTACGGCAAGACGTTTTTCTTCCATGCCTCTTCCAAACGCCGCTCAAACTCTCTCTTCGCCTCCTGGACTTTCCGGGCCAGTTTTTCGTCTCTGAACCGCCTGATGTTCTCAGCCACTATCCGCGCCAGTTCACCGGGGTAAAGGGCCTCCAGCGCGTCCAGCTCCACAGCGCCTTCACCGTAGCGTTCCTCGAAGTGCGCTTTCCGCCGGTCGGAGTCCTTGACCGGGATCCGGGGCAGGCGGTACTTTTCCACCTGCTCCCTGGTCAGGACGATGGGGTTGAGCTTCACGTCCAGGCCCGGCGCGTACTGGTTCAGCCAGTATTCGATCTGCCTGGCCACGGCCACCGGCATCCCGTCCCCCGCCGGGTCGAAGTCGGACACGTAGAAAATCCTGGTCGGCTTCCTCGACCCGGCAACCCGCCGGATCAGGGCGATGACGCTGGTAATGCTCATGAAGCCCAGGCCAGTCACCAGGTTGACGCCGTAACCCCGGCAAAGGGGAATAAGCACGTCGTCCATCGTTGACTTCTCTACCCAGATTTCCAAATGGTACGGCTGCATGGCTTCAGTGTAGTCAAGCCCGGTAATTTCAAACCAGGGCAGCGACCAGTCCAGGTCCCCGGAAAGGTCGGCCCGGATCTCGGGCATGAACCACCAGCATCCGGTAGAGCGCCAGCCGGGGCGCTCAGGGTAATCGGCAGGTCGGAAGATGTGCGGCTCCGGGTTCCTTCTGTCCACGAAGGCTTCCGGGTCCACCAGGCCCAGGTAGCGGGCCTGTTTGCCCGCCTCGCATAAGTCTTTCCAGTTGTTTTCGGTGTTCTCGTAGGGCCTGCCGTCCCACCTTAAAGGGTCCGGCTGGCTCACAAGCTGGTAGTGCACCCGGCGCAGGTGAATGCCGGTCTTGCCTTCGTAACCGAAACTGCGCCACAGGCTGGCGAACCACTCCGCTTTCTGCCTGCTCCCCTCGCTTCCCGCGTAGTAAGGGTCGTTCTTAGGCGCCAGGGCCAGCAGGTCCCTTACCGGGCAGTTCCTTTTCCTGGCCAGGGCTTTAATTTTTTCGTAGCCGGTCATTCGAGCATCCCTCCCTGAAAAATTAAAAAGGCCGGAAGTTTTTTTCTTCCGGCCCAGCTCTCCTTTTCTAGTTAACGAAACTGTCTGGCTGAGTGTGCGCGGCCAGCAGCATAACCATGTTTGCTATCTTGTTGTCCAGCTCGTCCAGGAAATCCGCGTCGGCGCGTCCCGTAACTCTAAGGTAGGTAGCCACAGCGATAATATCCGACAGGACCAGCAGGAATTCGCCCATGTCGTCCCTGTCCAGGGCCTTCTGGCCGAGTTCCATCAGCCCCATCACCAGCAGCCTTGCTACCTGTTTGCCGGAAAGGTTTTCCTCTACTATCATGGGAATCAGGTTGTGGATAACACCTTCTTCCGTGGACGCAACTTTCCTGGTGTCCGCAAACTGGCACGCAAGATGGGCGACGGCAACAACGCCCTTGTTCCGTTCAGACATCCCCCTGGACATCTCGCCAGCTAAAAACTCATTTACCTGCATTCTTCATTCCTCCCTGGATTTTAATTTTACAGGCCGGAAGTTTTCCTACCGGCCTAACTCTCCTTTGTTTCAGCTTTCGCCCGCTCCCGGAGTAACCTGTAAAACAGCTCCGGGGCGCAGTGAGCGATCACCATCATGGCCCCGTCCCACACCCCACGGCAGTACGGGTCGTCCCGGTAGTGGGGCAGGCGGGACATGAGTTCAGCGACAATCTCTTCCAGGTCTCTCCCCATCCACCACGTCATCTTCAAAAAAAGAAAGGCCGGGGTTTTCGTAAACTCCCGGCATCTCTTCGCAGAGAGATAAGGGGGTTAATATACCCGGCCAGTGGTCTCCCTCTGGTTTTTGATTTATGTTATGCCCCGCTGCCCTGCTCCCGGCGTATGGCTTCCGCGATCCACGACCGGATCAGGGTCTGGTAGGGGATGTCCTTCCTCCTGGCTATCTCTTTTACCGCCTCTATTTGGGACACCCGCAGGCGCAGGGTCACCTGTTTGGTCCGTGCCCGCTCGCGGATTTTTGCGGCCAGTTCGGGGTCTAATTCAACCTCTTCAGGTTCAAATAACCCTTTCTCCATAGCTTCCGCGAAACTGTAGCTGGCAAAGAATTCAGCGGCCTCTTCCTCAGTAGCAAACTCAGGTATCTCGTCACCCTTGAATTCAGGTAGCTTCTTAGGCATTGACTCACTCACCCCTTTGTCGGCGGTAGTATCGTCTTTCGCTTGGGGTCATATCCCGGGCCGTGATAATTCGGACTGTGCCACCGGCCTTCCGCACATACACCACGAACAG
Organism: Desulfovirgula sp.; assembly: GCA_020725525.1. Classification (GTDB taxonomy): domain Bacteria; phylum Bacillota; class Desulfotomaculia; order Desulfotomaculales; family Desulfovirgulaceae; genus Desulfofundulus. Next base: position 94,311 of record DYEX01000127.1, on the reverse strand, counting down.
ATAACGCCCTTCCTCGGTGCGGCCGTACACGATATGAAACCCGCTGCGTCCCTTACGAAAAACCGGTTCGTTTTGGAACGCACCTTCTGCTTCGTCAGGTTTAACTCCGTGCCTGGCTATATGCCCGATGTTCCGGGCATCCCACTCAAACCGGCTTATTTTCACCGACAACACCCACTTCCATTTTAAGTCCGCATATTGCTATTGTCAATACAATAGCCATAATTAATGAAAGGGCCGGGCTGCAAGTCCTCCCGGCCCAAATCTCAAGCGTACTTCCTTGCCATCCGGCAGAGCACATCGGCCTGCCGGTTTCTTTCTCTCGGCACCCATTCAAACCACACCCGACCGATTAATTGCACCAGCGCCGCCACCCGCCGGATAAACCGGGCATATTTCCCGCCCGGTCTCGGCCCGGAACGGACCATCCGCACCAGCGCCATGCAGTCGGTAAAGACCACCACGTGCTGGTACCCCTTCTTGACTGCCCACCTCAAGGCCCTTATGACCGCCTGAAACTCCGCTTCCAGGGAATCGGCGGCCTTTACCCGGCCCTTCCACCGGCGGGCAAGCTGGCCGTCAACCCTGGCCTCGTAGCCCCCATAGGCGGCACCGTCCCGGGGCATGTGGGAACCGTCGCAGTGGATTTCTACATAACAGGCGTTACAGGCGTTTCTCATGCCGCCCGCACCGCCTCTTCTTCCGCCGCGCCAAGGATAACGTCCAGCACCTTCTCCACGTCGGCCAGGACGCCCATCACGGCCTTCAGGGCCTTCCGGTCGTCCTGCCCGGCGTAGTGCCGGATGTATTCCCACCCGTGCCAGATGTAGCCGGAAAAGCCGTACATCTCGCACAGGGCGGCGGCCACTACTTCGGCCACAATTTCCTGGTCCGCGTGCTGGCCCGGCTTTAACCCGCCCGGCTTCACCTGGTGGTGGACGGCGTGGGCCAGCTCGTGGAAGAAGGTATGCGCGTCGTGGGTACTCAGGACTATCTCACCCCTGGCGGGGTCGAAATAGCCGTAGTACCTGCCCACGAAGGGCCGGTATCTCACGTCACCCACAAATTTCCGGGCCACGTCGAACAGCGGCGGCGGTTCCGGGGGAGTATAGTCCGCTTCCGGCAGGGGTTCGCCCTCGGTGTCCTCGTACCGGAACACCGGGACGCACCGGAAGCCGGTAATGACCGTGCGCTCCCGCTCCACTTCCCGCTCTTCGCCGGTCTCCGGGTCCACTTCCCGCTCCCTGACCGTTTTCTTCCTGGTCATGGGTGCCAGGATGTAGAACGCCTTTGCGCCCTTCCTGACGTGCCGCCCTACTTCTTCCCACTGCCTGTAGCCCCTGGCGTCCTCCGTCCCGGCCAGGTACATCAGCAGCCGGTTGCCCAGGCTCCATCTGTCGGACGGCCTCTCGTACCCGGCCTTTGCCCGGATGACGGTCCGGGCCACGGCGGCGGGTAAATTGCCTGTCCTAAACATCTCTAAGAGCCGGTTTAAAACCTCTTGCGCTTTCTCGGTAATCGTCATGGATTGCGGGGCGGACCCTACCGGCCCGCCCCATTTCCTCCTTTCCGTGGAAATGGTTTGGGCCGGTCGGCCCTGAAAATGGCAAGGACGGTCTCTTTACAGGACCGTCCTTAACTTACAAGTTTTTTATTCTGCCCGCAGGGGAGCGTCACTGCGGCAGCACACGGGCTATAATCTCGCCAGCTTCTTCCGGCGTCCCGGCGTCGAGCAGGCTGTCGAAGAGCTCATCAAGGGTCCCGACGTCCTTGACCTGCCGTATCCTGGTCTCGCAGTCGGTCCCGAACCTCTTCTTCAGGTACCGGATGATGGTGTCCTGTTTGGCTTCCACCATACCTTCCGCTTTTGCGCCTGCTATCATAGACACCTCGTCATGGATGGCCTTTTCACGAAGCTCGTATAAGCGGCGTTCCGCCTCGTCCTTCCTGAAGATTTCTTCAACGGTCAGGGCCTTCTTGATTGCCGGGTTCTTTTCCGCAATCACCCTCAACCCCTCCCCTTCCAGGTTGTTCAGGTACATCAGCCACGCTTCCAGCGGGTCGTCCGGGTTCCATTCACGTCTCCGCACCTTATTCAGTTCCAGAAAGTGAATTTCCAGGTGGTCGTTCATCGGTTCCCCGGTCTCGATGTCCCGGATACGGAAGACGTGGTGGTACCGCTCGTCGGCAAACCAGTCAAAGCACAGGATATTGATAGTGACTGTTCTCCGCAGCTCCGAGAACTGCTGGCCGGACTTCAGCTGGCCGCCGTACAGCCGCGCCCAGTAGAACAGCGTCCGCTTGTCGATATCGAACCTGTTGGCAATTTGTACTTCGACGTTAATCAGCGACCCGTCAGCTGCCTTCGCCAGCACGTCCAGCCGGGCAGCCCTGTCGAGAAGGTATTCCGGGTCAATCTCCCTGTCCAGCAGCTTTACGTCGGTCAACCCTTTGCCGGGCGGCAGCTTGAACACGGCATTGAGAAAACCCAGCAGGGCCTCCTTACCTTCTTCAGAACCGAAGATACGTTTGAAAACATAGTCGTTGGTCCGGTTGACCCAGTACACTCGCCTGACACCCTTTTTTTCAGTATTATACCGGTGTTTGGGTGCTGTTTCAAGGTTTTTCATAGCTTCCGGGGCAGGCCCATCCCGGCCCGCCCCATTCCCTCCTTTTGTGGAAATGGTCTGCGGGCCGGGTGGCCCTGATTATCCGGTTAACTCGCTCCCACGCAGTCCGGGCATAAGAAGCCGCACAGGTTGCCGTCCCGGTCGTAATCGCCGTGGACTTTCACGCACCCAAACCGGTCCTCTTCGGCCCATTCATCTGCCGGACGCAGGCAGGCCTCGCAGTACCCCTCTCTAAGAAGCCGCTGCGCGTCGTCGCCCTGCAGGTACTCGGGCTTAGTCATTTTCCCTTCCCCCTTCCACTTTCACCGGAATGACTTCCTCACCCCGGCAGAAGTGCACCAGGCGGTCGGTTTCGACGGCCCGAGCGTTCCATACGGCAATGGTGCCGCACGCGGAGCAGGGGCCGAGTTCCGGCCAGGGTTGGGGGTCCGGGACCTTATAGAACAGGTGTTCCTTGTGCCACGGGGTACGGAACAGCATCCCCGGCTTAATCCTCTCAAATTTCATTCTCTCCGGGACGGGCCTTTATCCGGCCTGCCCCATTCCCTCCTTTCCGTGGAAATGGCTCGGGCCGGAATTTACGCGGGCCATACGGCGCTTTCTTTCGGCAGTTTCCGGCAGCCGAAATACTCTCGAATATAGCGCCGGGCTTCGCGCTCGGAAACAGGCCGCTTAAACCTGAAGTCCACCGCATAGACCATCCCTGGCCGGTGGTAATACCACAGTACGCTCTTTTTCATTCTTTTCGGGACGGGCCTTCATCCGGCCCGCCCCATTCCTCCTTTCTTGAGAATGGTTTGGGCCGGAAAAGACCCGACATTAGCTTGCACGCACCCAATCGCGCAGCCGGACCACTCTCACCTGCCCGTCCAGGCCCATAATAATGCGGTAATCGCCGTGGCCGTGGACTGACATATAAAGAGTGTTCGCGTGTCTGTATGTCCTTAAGATAGCATCTTCTGGTGTGAATGCTTCCACCAGCATTTTCTCGTAACACATATCCCCGTAGTAGCTCACTTCGTACATATCGCGGGGCAGGCCCCCGGCGGCCCGCCCCAATCACCCCCTCGAAAAGATTTCTGGGTGAAGGCGGGCCGGGCCGCCTTTGTAATCATAGCAACCTTTTTCCTGCAAAACTGAAAAAGTCGTTATGACCAATAATCAGGTGGTCTAATACCGTTATTCCCAAAATTTTTCCAGCCTGATTGAGCCGGGCGGTAACTTCTTTGTCCTCACTGCTCGGCGTCGGGTCGCCGCTGGGGTGGTTGTGGGCCAGGACGATTGCCGATGCATTAGCCAGAATAGCAGCCTTGAACACCTCGCGGGGGTGGACCAGGCTGCTGTTAACCGTACCGACTGACACCGTATGAATGGCCGTCGGCTTGTTTTTTGTGTCAAGGCAGAGAATCACGAAGTTTTCCCTGTCCTGACCTTCCAGGAAAGGCCTGAGAATGAACACTGCTTCCTCCGGCCCGTTTACACTGCGCGCCGCATAGGGCACGCTGGATTCCCTTACCAAACGGACGGATACTATATTAACTCTTTTCGCTGGCATAATTACAAGGGCGGACTCCCGGCGGCCCGCCCCTCTCACCTCCCTGATTGAAGTGAGTTTGAGGCGGGCCGGGCCGCCTGGGAAACATAAAAGGCAACCCCTCAAAAAAGGGAGTTGCCTTTAAATGCTCACGGTTTTTGTTTCTGCCGCTTGCCCAGCGGCAGTCTCATCACCAGGATCAAGACGCCGGTTTGACCCGCAAGGAAGGCCAGCATTTTTATCCGGTATATCGACCTCTCCAGTCTCCCGCTTAAGCAAAAGCCTCTTCGGGAAGCACCAGCGGTATGCTCTTCGCGTAAAGCACGTCCGGATCGAGGTCGGCGTCATTCGGCCAGGTTACGGTCCCCGTTTCGGCATCGACCTTCACCTGTCGGAAGAAAGCCCTGTCTTTTAAAGGCTCAAAGACCGGCCCCACCATAAACGGCCTTACATCGACCACCCTGTACTCCCCATCGTCGAACTCCAGGATAAGATACCGGTCCCCCACCGGGTAGGCGCTCCGGACCGCGTGGAGGACGCTTTTCACTCCCTGACCAAACACGTTACTTATCACCTCTCCTGGGGCGGCCGCATCTTCACGATGGGTTCGCCCTTCTGCGCCCTATACCAGTTTTCCGTCAGCTCCCTGCCGTTTCCCCGCACCCAGTCGATAACCCGGTCCTTTATTTTTCCAGGCAGCTTCCCGGCCAGAACCTCGCCGCCGGGTATGGAAACCAGCGCCTGGAAACCGGGAGCCAGGACGTGGACGTGGGGCGGCAGGTGGTCGTGATAGTACATGCAGATCTTGATCCCTGCAAACTCACAGATTACAGGCAATTTCGTCACTTCCATTCTACCACAGACCGGTCTAACCGGCAAGGCGGACGCTAAAGGCAATCAGTCCCTTGTCGCCCTGCCGGTATTTAATTTCCACCTGCTTGCCCACCGCACCGGCCAGGGCCTGGCCCGCGCCGTTTTTGGCGTAGACGGCGTGTTTGGTGCCGTCTATGGCCTGGCAGTAGGCCCTGACGACGCCGGGGGACTTGCCGGACCGGACTTCCAGCACCTTAAAGGTGCCGGTCTCCGTGCCGTCCCCGGCGTTCTGCCCCTGGCCGTCCGGCTGTGCCTGCTGGTCCGGTTGCGCCTGCTTCCCGCCCAGCGTCTCCGCTATGACTGCCTCCAGCGCCTGGGTGTCCCGCCCGGCCTGTACCATCGCGGCCAGCAGGTTTGCCAGCGCGACGGCCCCGGCGTGGCGGGCCTTTAACGCCTCCAGTCTGGCTTCCGAAGCGGCGTACTCGGCCCGGGCCTGGTTGAGCTCCTGGTGAAGCTTCGCCAGCTCCGGGGAGTTTGCCCGCTGGTTCGGGGGTACGGCGGCTTCCGCGGCCTTTATCCGCGCGTCCAGATCATAGATCCGGCAGCGCGCGGAAAAGGCACGGTGGGCGGTAGACCCTATCCCGGTAGTGTCAAGTAGTGCACTTACAATATCCTGCATATTCATACCTCCCGGATTATTTAAAATTTAAGGCCGCCGGGCGGTTAACTTTCGCCTGCGGCGGCCTCTCTCAACTTTTTAAACATATTCCTGAACATACTCCTGCACGGTTGAACCATCAAAAACACCGAAATACTTCCGGACAGGAGAGCCAGGAGAGCTAGTTGCCCATTCTTCTAATAACTCCATGCCCTGCCAGGTCTCCTGCCGTACCTTCCCGTGCACCAGATCGCGGTCCACACGAAGCGCTTCACGCAGCTTGTTGATCAACTTCTCCGTTACTGCTTTCGGCTGCTTTGGCGGAACGACCAGGTGATGGTGTGCATACGCAAAGTACACGCTTACCACAGAATAGTTTTTCTTTGGTTTAAACTCATCCAGTTCTACTTCCTCAGCAAATACATAGCCGTAGAGATCAGCCAGACAAGAACGACATCTCGGGCCATCTGAAGGCACGTCTACTACAGCCGGACGGCCGCATTGGCATGCAAAACCTTTTTCCCTGGCGCAAGCGGTGCAGTATGCCGTCCCGTCCTCAAACACAAAATCCTTGCACGCCCTCTTCCCGCATTCAACGCATGTCACTTTTTCCATACTATACCAATCTCCTTTCATACTTTTGTCACCTTTTAAGGCCGTCAAACGGCCTTTCATCACAATTTCACTCCCCGGCCTGAGTCCCCGCCGCCGGGCGGTGCCCCGGTTTTATCCGGTGTCGCCCGGTCGGGCGGGGTGCTTGCTACGCGGCCCGGCGGTGCCCCGGTCTAGGCCGGTGTCGCCGGGCAGTGCGTCTCCTGGCACGAATCGTACGGCCGGTTATTTCATCACAGTCCAGCCCGAACCGGGCCAGGACTTGCCTCGCGCCCCTACCTGCCAGCAGGAAAACTCCCGCCAGCAGGAACAGCCCCGCCACGGCAGCCATGTACGCCGCCGAGATGGGCAGGACAAATAAAATAGCAAACAGGATCTTCTCCCAATCGCTGCACCCGCGCAAAACCCCGCGCTCCACGGCGCTGAGGTAGCGGTGGTGCGGCAGGCTGGCCAGCTTTTTTACCCCTTGCTGGCTCAAATCGCCCAGGATGGCCAGCAGGAGTAAAAAGGTCACCGCCCATGTACCGGTTATGGCCGCTACGGTGGCGGCCATCTCCCTGGCAGCGGGAACAACCCGCTTTTCCAGGAAGCGCCGCGCCCGGTAGCGCAGGGGGGCATGACGTTCGCTGACGTAAACTCCCCTCCTATAGTCCCAAACAAGATCCAACAATGCTTCCATGACACACCGGGGCGCGCCTTCCGGCTGGCGGCCCCTTCAATCACCTCCTTGAATGAGATGACTTCTGGGGCCGCCGCCCCTGGTGTCTATGTAAACGCAAAAACGGCCCGAAACAGGGGAGGCCGGAAATCTCTACCGCGCACCGTAGAGAACTCTCCTGTTTGGGCCGTTATTGCCTTCATTGGGGCTTACGCCCCGGCAATCTTTCCTGCGGCTCTTTTAATCACCACCAACCACATCGCCATACGGGCGTGCCAGCTTGCCAGGACAAGAGCCGCAGTTTGAAACAGCGTCTTTTCCACCGCTTCCGGCGCAGGCTCCCTCCCCTGCGCCCCGTTCACCTCCTTTAGGAGATTTAAAGGGCGCAGGCTGAGGGAGAAAGCCTGCTTGTATATTTACCGGCCTTTTGGCCGGAAATACCGCCGGACAAAAGCAAAAAGACGCCTTTCCTGGCGTCTCTTCAACTCACCTGGTTAACCTTCGTTCCCCGTACAGCCGCCGGAGAACGCTTGCCGCAAGTGGTCTGTTCGGCTGCCTTCACCTGCGACAGGCGGAAGTTTTGCGGTTGCCGCCACAACCGGGCCGAAGCCTCGCCGGGAAAAGTCCCAGCATTGACCGCTTATAGAGCGGTAAACGGGAAGCCCTCACAAGGGCATACGCACTCAGGCGCAAAAAGGATTGTTCTGGCACGAACAATTATAGCACCGCTCATCAAAGCCGTCAACAGGGAATTTTAATGCCCGCTGCAGCGTGCGCGGGCGTTATTCCGGTAGTGGTCATAATTGTGACATCTTTTTGGCTTCTCGAAGGCAACAAAAACCTTTCCCTCCATCCCCGGAGGGCCAGCATATCACACTGAAAAAATTATATACCCTTCAGCCCAAAAAAGTCAAAACACGAAAAAGCAAAAAACCGGAGTTTTGCTTGATTTTTATACTATGCCAGGCCCCATACTTTTAATACCTTGCCCGCATAAGGCAAAACACAGCGTACCACCGCCCATGCCGCCAGGCCGGTCCCGGTCAGCCACGGGAGCGCAAATTGGGACAGATAACCCTCCCTGTCCTCGCCTTCTTCCGGACAGGGGCCTCTCAGGCAAAACGCCGCCCATCCCAGCCAGAACGCCAGATGGAAGGCCGTCTCCGCCGCTTCCCTGCGGGCAAGGGCCGCTATAATGCCGCCCAGGGCAGCCGCCGCCACCGCGTACAGGACCGCCAGGGCAAAGCGGCAGTACGCCCTGCCCAGGAACCACAGCACTTCCACCGCCCACCGCCTTAAATCCTTTTCAGACATTCCCTTAACCCCCTCTCCTTCAGGCATTCGTATTCCGCCCACAGGTCCCCGGATCCCGGCTTCTCCCCGGTCACTGACACCACCAGCGCCGGGCCTTCCGGTATTTTCCCCGGCCAGACGCATACCCTGTACGTCCTGCCGGTCGGGAGCACCGCCTGCCTCCCTTCCAGCCTCCCGCCCACTTCCACCAGCCTGGCCGCCAGCCAGCCCAGGGCGCACCGAACGTCGTACTCTTCCACTGTCCTGGGCACGGGGAACGTCACCGGGCACCAGAAAGGGTCCTGCCCCGGCGTCCAGCACCGCCGGGCGTAGCCCGAGCCGCGCAAGATACGCAGGGACTTCCGGTAGTGGCGCGGGAACAGCAGGGCCACGGCGGATTCCGGGGCACCCCCACAGCTTTCCAAAAACTCCAGCGCGGCCAGGGCCTTGTTAGAAGAGATTATCCCCGGTTCAATTTTCTTCGGGTCGCACAACACCAACCTCCCCACCTCCTGATACTAGTGTTTTGTACTAGCATACTTCTTCCCCCTGTACCACCGGAGAAACTCTTCCGGCGTTACACCCAGCCGCTTGAGCATGACCGACACCTCCCGCCGGTCCAGCCTTCGCCCCAGATGGTAGTGGACGGTGAAGGTTTTGCCATCCCGGTTTTTGCCCACCACCACGGGAGACCCCAGGCCCCGCAGGCTGGAGCCGAAGGCTTTCACCAGGGCCTGCCGTTCTTTGAACGTCAGGGAGGGCAACTTCATTCAGTATCACCCGCCTTCCTGACCAGGCCGTAGTCCGTCACGTGAACGGTTGTCCTATAGCCGCCGGTAGTCCGGACAACGGCAAATTTCGGGTATACCTTCTCCACCGTGCCGATAAAGGTCTTTGGGTATAAGCCTGTGTCCCGGTAGAAAACCGCCACCCTGGAGCCGGGTTTGATAAGGCTAATCACCGCTGCCGTCTGGTTCAACTTCACCACCTCCAGTAAACAAAAACCAGCAGCGCGAAGGCCGCCGCCACACCGGAGACCCGCTCGGACCGCACCCGCTCCACCAGTCCGGCTAGAAGCGCCGGGACGTCCACCCCTTCACATTTCGCTGCCTCCCACACCGCGACCATGTACGCCCGAAACAGCGGGCTGGCCGTACTGGCCGCCATGCCGGAGACCAGCATATTGGTCCAGAAGCCCCAGGGCAGCAGGTGGTAGTACGCCGCCCAAAGAAGGACCACAGTGATGGATATGAGCGGGTGAAACACTTCGCGGTACACCAGGAGCAGGGCCTTCCCCCTGTCCCCCGCGTCCAAAAACTCTCGCATGCGGTCCTGTATGCGGTCCTGAAACTGCTTCACTGTCGGCACCCCCTCGCAAAAAAAGAAAAGCCGGCCACACAAAAGGCCGGATTCAAGCCTCGGATTTTCTGGGTTTCTTCCTGGGGTTCACCGGTTGGGTGTCGAGCCACTGCCGCACCAGGGAGCGCAGGACGGGCACGGCAGCCTCTTTGTAGAGTATTTGCTCCACAACCTTACCTTCGATGACCCTGCCGGTCTTTCTGTTTACGGCGGGGGCCACGCTGACCACGGCAAACTCGTTCTCCATCTCCCCAGCCTCTTTGTTGGGCCGGACGCCGTGGGCCTTCGCCAGCATCGCCAGCCTCATACCGGTAATCTTAGTCCCAAACTCGAAGGTAAACTTACCGGCCAGCTCTTCCGTGGCGTAGTATTTGACCGTCGGCTGGACTTCCAGCCCGGCCAGGCGGGAAATAACGGCCTTCTGGAAGTCGGCGGGGAGCGGGAGCTTCAACACAGCCTCCAGCAGCCGCTGGTTTTTCTCACGTTCAGCCTGCAATTGAAGCTCTCTGATCTCAAGCTCTTTGAAGGCATATTTTTCTTTCAGCAAAGCCAGCTCCAGTTTCACGCGGTCCAGGTCCTGGGCGGTCGTGACGTGTTCAGCGTCTAGCAGGTAGGTGCGGACTTGCGCCGCCACTTCAGATTCTTCCAGGAGCATACCCATACGCAGGATGGCCCGGCGGGGAAACAAAGCAACACGCCTGGACTTACTGGCAATATTTGCCGCCTTCATTGTGAAGGTGGCAAAATCTGGATGGTTAAACAGCTCGTTTCGGGTAAATACTTTGTACCCGTCTGTCAGAAACTCGTCCCGGTGACGCCTTAATACTGATTGTACGGTCTTTTCCGGTACCTCGTAATAATTAGCAACCATCTCCGTTGTGGCGTGCTGGTTGTCCGGCAACAGCCGCAGGAATTTCACCTTTTCCAGCACATAAGTTTTTGCCGTAAGCTCGTCGCGCAGCGTCCTGCTTTCCAGGATAACAGTGGGGTTCACGTAAACCACTCCTTTCGCTTTTTGTACTTGCTTTTTAAAAGGGATCATCAAAATGGTGACGGCCTTTCGTGAAGTTTCCAGGGCCGTCCGGTCCGGTTATTCCTCCCTCCTTCTCGCCGGAAAAATAGGCCCACGCAAAAACAAAGAGGCCCGCACGGAAATCGCTCCGTACGGGCCTCACCGCTATATCCGCGTGGCCAGCAGCGCGAACTGCACCGGCACGAAGAGCCTGCCGTCCCTGACCTCGGCGGGCGCAGGCATGGGTATTTCCACGCCCCTCACCCACGCTTTAGCCTGGCCGACCCGGAAAACGGTCACCCGCTCCAGCGTCCTGCCCGGCCTGACCGGCAGGTAAAACTCGTCCAGTACGGGCGGTTCCACCTTCCGGGCGGTCACCACCACGCTGCCGTCAGCACCCACCAGCAGGTCCGCGCCGTTGGCCGCAGCCACCCACCGGAGGGGCACCATGAAAACGCCCCCGGGCGTGGTGTACGGCGCGGGGCCTTCGTAGGCCCAGGCGGGGACGGCAGTCACCAGGACGGTTAAGGTCAGCAGCAGCGCAAAAACAGTTTTCCCGCGCAAGGTATATTCACCTCCTTCTCGAAAAGCTCTATAAAAAAGAAAAGCCGGCCACACAAAAGGCCGGATTTAATAAAACTTTTCTTTCACCCTTTTCTGGGACATTTTCATCTAGAATATTAGAGATTTCCACCAGTTACTACAGATTCGTTCCATACAGAATACCTTCTGTAATAACTCGTTATGCAAACTTCTGTATAAAAGTTATTATACTTTTCCAGGATTTTTAGCTGGCTCTTTATTGTTGATCCATCGAGAACTGTTATGACCAGCTTGCAATCAGTTTTAATTGCTCTGCATCTTTCATATAGTGAATCCAAATCATAATTATATAACATTAGGGGCTTATCAATTGTATAGTATGCGTCGTGAAAGATTTCTTCTGCTATTTTTAAAAGCTGTTCATCTTTTAGAACTATTAAACCAATCATCAGCAAAGCATCTTCTAGCATTTTATCTACAGTTGGAATCCATACAACTTTGTTGATTTTTGTACCTTTCAGGCCTGAAAAAATGTCATGAGGCAATAGAATCCATGTTGGTCTGCTATTCTCAGTAAGATATAGAACATGTGAAGGTATAATGCCACCATGATTTTGGTGTTCCTTGCCTACCAGTATTTGTGCTGTAATTGTGCTCATATACCTACCTCCCTAATTTAGGCTTTTGTAAACCATCATAAAACAACGTTATCACTTTTAATCCAATATACAAAACCTTTCCCCTGTTTTTCTGCAGTTGCTAAACCTAAAGCACACATAACAACCAAAATATCTTGAATTTCATAACGCTGTTTCCAATCACGAAAAGATTGCAATTTTAAGCCTTGCAATAATCCTTTTGAAAATTCATCACAAACATCATTTATGCTTATTAATCTACCCCTTAATGCATTGTAAAGAGTTTTTACATTACTTGCGGGTACATAACTTTCAAATACTTGATGCTTGCTATACTTCTTCACTATATATGTATCAGGCAAATTCGTTGCTTTATAGACCACATACTCATTTCTAAGGGTTACACGCCCAATGTGCGAAGATTGAATACAGGCATTATCCACTATTCTTGACCTCCCTTTTTTTCAGATTATTCATCATAACTGGACAAATTCCTCCAATCTGGTAAGAAAAACATACTAGGGATTCTTACAGCAACAGCGGTGGGGTATCTGCCAGCCACCCGGGCTGTCCTCACCCCTTCTCCCCGCCGGAAAAACTGGCCCCTATAAAAGAAAAAGCCCGGCCTTTTCAGCCGGGCGCACTTCGGACAATTTGACCGATGTTAGCTTTGCGCGAAGTCCTCCGGTTCCAGCGTGTCCACCCTGCCAGCCAGCACCGCCTTCCTGACCGCCTGTTCCACCAGCTTCCGGGCGTAGCGCCCGTTCCCGGCGGTCCCGATGTCTACCTGCTTGAACATCTCCAGCAGGACGGGTTCCGTGCCGTCACCCAGGGCAAATCCCTGCTTCCGGGCTTCTAACCGAGAGATTTCTACCAACTCGGCGGGGGTATAGTCCGGAAACTCGCAGGTGAAGGCAATTCTGCTTTCCAGCCCGCTGTTCAGGGTGAACAGGTCCTGCATTTCGCGGGTATACCTGGCCAGGATCACCACCAGTTTGTCCCGGTGGTCCTCCATAGCCTTTATGATGGCGTCCAGGGCCTCGGCCCCGAAGTCCTGCGGGCCGCCGCGGGCCAGGGAATACGCCTCGTCGATAAACAGCACGCCGCCCATAGCCCTGTCCAGCACTTCCCGCACCTTCTGCGCCGTCTGGCCCACGTAGCCCGCCACCAGGCCGGAGCGGTCAACTTCCACCAGATGGCCCGAAGGCAAAGCGCCCAGGGCCGCCAGCAGTTCTCCTACCAGGCGGGCAACGGTGGTCTTGCCCGTACCGGGGTTTCCTAAAAAGCACATGTGCATGGACTGCTTCAGGGGCGGCAGGCCCTTCTCCCGGCGGGCGACGTTGGCGCGGGCAATCGCTTCCACTTCCCGCAAGAAGGTTTTTACGCTACCCAGGCCCACCAGAGAGTTAATCTCACGCCAGATTTCTTCAGCCGTCCGCTTCGTGACGGCGGCGGTACCTACAGCCGCCGCGATGTCGCCCCTGGTGATGACGCTGGCGGACGGGTCTCTCTCAATAGCTGCTGAAATGGCCTTCTCCACCACGTTCCGGGCATAGCGGCCGTTGCCCAGCTTTCCGATTTGCCCCTCCACCCGCTGGAAATGCGCCAGGAGAGCGGTCCGGGCCTGTTCATCCAGGGCAAACCCCTGCCCATTCGCGACCAGGGCCGCGATTTGGGCCAGCTCGTCGGCCCTGTAGTCGGGAAACTCTATCACCTGGCCGATACGGGACTTGAAGCCTTCGTTCGCCTTACTGAGCTTTTCCACCACGTCCGAATACCCGGCCACGATGACCACCAGGCGGGACCGGTGGTTCTCCATAGCCTGGATAAGCTCCGTGATTGCCTCACTGCCGAAACCCCGGTCGGCCAGTTCATACGCTTCGTCAATGAACAGCACGCCGTCCAGGGCCTTCTCGATGACCCGCCTGGCCGCCCCGCTGGTCTGGCCCACGTAACCGGCCACCAGGTCAGACTTGGACGCAGTGACCAGGTGCCCGGAGTTCAAAAGCCCCAGACCGGCGAAAAGCTCTCCGATAAGCTTTGCAACGGTAGTTTTCCCCGTGCCGGGGTTGCCGGTAAAGGCCATATGCAGGCTTTGTTTCAGCGGCGGCAGCCCCTGCTCCCTTCTCTTCACCTGCGCCTCTGCCAGCGCCAGCAATTTTCTCACCTGGGCTTTCACCCCTGCCAGCCCCGGCATGGCGTCCAGCTCTTTTAAGACTTCTTCTACCGGGCGGGCGTTCACCTGCGCACCCCTGCCGGTGACGTCCTTCAGGGCGTCCAGCACGTGCTGGCGGGTGATTTCGACGCCCTCTTTGGCCGCGAACAGGGCCGCCCGGTCAACCGCCGCCCGTATCCCGGCGGGGGATATGCCGTCCGTGACGCGGGCCAGGTACTTCAGGTCGTCTCTGCTCACATTATTGGGCCGGTCTTTCAGGTATAATTCAAACAGCTTCAACCTGGCCTTCTCGTCAGGATTGCCAATCTCCACCTTTAAGTCGAAGCGACCAGGGCGGGTCAACGCTTCGTCTAAGGTGTCCGGCCTGTTCGTGGCCGCGATGACGAACACCCCGTCACTGCCGGAGAAACCGTCCAGGCAGGCTAAAAGGGTATTAATGGCCAGGTCGGACGGGCTGTTGATTGAATGACCCGTTCTCTTCTGGCCTATAGCGTCAAACTCATCAAAAAATATCACCGACGGGCTGTTGGCCTTGGCGTGGGCGAATAAGTTCCTGATATTTTCTTCGGTCCCGCCCACGTAGCCGCTGATGATGGATGATGCGTTCACCACGTAGAACGCCGTGCCGAACATCTCCGCCGCCGCACGCGCGAAGCTGGTCTTGCCGGTACCGGGAGGGCCGTACAACAATAACCCTTTTGGCGGCCTGATGCCGTACCGCTGGAATTTCTCCCGCTGTGCCGGATCCAGGGCGGCAGTGAGCGCGTCCCTGGTGGCTTCCTTCGCCTTCTCCAGGCCGATTATGCGGTCAAAGGCTGCAGGGTCGGGCTGCTTCTTCGGAAAATATTCCACACCTGCAGGCAGCCGGTTTCCACCGGCCAGCGGCTGCCCCTGCGGGACGCCTTCCGGCTGGGGTTGGGAAAACGCGTCCTCCGGGACGGGCGGGAGGAACCGGTACTCGTAAAACGCACCGGCCCCCACCATGAGCACTGCCGCCGCGCCCGCCAGCCCGTTCTTCAAAAGGGCCACAAGGAGCAGTCCCACCAGGGCCGAAAAGGACACCGGCCAGTGGCGGCATGCAAAGTCCGCCGCCCGCAGGACGTAGTAGGCGCTGGTGTCCAGCCAGTCGGGTTGAACGTACTGGGGATTCCTGTTCACGCTAATCAGCCACCTTTCTGGTAATCAGAATTTTAAAGTGCCGCTTCCACGTCGGCCAGGCCGACGGGTAACGGGTAAAAAACCGGAACGTGACGGCCACGGAAAATACCGCCATACCGACCAGGGCCGCCAGGAAGTCGTTGCGCGTGGCCCCGGAAACCAGGGACCACGCTATCAGACCGGCTCCCAGGGGCCACGCCTGGATATAAAGAAATATAAATGCCCGCATCATCAGCTCCAGCAGAGCACCGAATCCGAACATACCCCACCCTCCTTTATGGGATGCTGAATTCCAACCCTGACATGACACATTTCGTTTCCGGGTTAAGCTCACTTATGACGCCGTGATAGAAACTGCCGTCATCCGGCTGTTCGCGGATGGTATACTGGCACGTCCACTGCTGGCCCACGGATTGGTACGGGTTATTGATGTCCCTTTTCACCGTGAGCATGTCGTCCGGCCCCGCAGTGAACGTGAACGATTCCCCCGGGTCGAGTTTAGCGTGTTCCGGCGGAGAAGTGCGGTCGGAAGGCGTTATATCTACCAGCAGGGGGAAGTCGCCGCCGGAATAAGTCAGGACATAGGTTTGCTTGCCGGTACCATTCTGCTGAACTTGTTGAATCTGCTGGACCGCGCCCTTCACCGCGCCGGTCGCCGCCTTAGAAGCCGTGGAAGCGGTCCTCATTGCAACGTGTACCGTAAAAACCGACAGGGCGGCGGCCACCAGGACGGCGGCCGCCAGGAAATTAGTTCTGAACCGCACTGACGCTCTCTCCTTTCTGTTTCAGGGTGAAATTGAGGTCGGCCAGGACTACCGGCATGAACGGCCCATACTGGTCCGTGATGCTGGTGTAGCCGTCCTTTTCAACCTTTTTTCCAAACGTGGCCAGCTTGAGCACCATCTGGCTTTTACCGGTCAGGTCGATGGTCATCGGCTCGTCGCGGGACACCAGGTTGTCCTTTGCGATATCCCGGCTCAGGACTTTTTCCCCGTCAAGAATGATTTCCAGGGCCGCCCCGTAGGCGTACCCGTTTAAATTGCCCATGCTGTTGGGCTGCGCCAGGGTGAAGCTGACGGACTTATACCGCCCACCCAGGGGAAAAACGATTGACGCGGAATAGTCGCTCCCGCTGTTCCTGCCGGGCTGTACCAGCAGGCCGGGATGGGAATAGTCCGTACCGGCCAGGGATGTTCCGCTGAACAGGACCAACTCCACCGGACCGGCAACCTGCGGGTAAATGCCCTGCCAGCTCACTACTGCCTGGCCGCCGGACTGCTGTTGTTCCTGCTGCTGTTGTGCCTGCTGCTGTTGTGGCTGTTGCGGCTGCTGTTGCGGTTGTTGTTGTGGTTGCGGCTGCTGCGGCTGCGGCCGTCCCTCCCGCTGCGCCGCCTGCTCCTGGCGCACCGGCTGGTTGACCGGTTGACTGATCGGCGGGTTCGGGTGTACTCTACCGATAAGAGTTACCACTATCACCAGCAGGGCGAACAGCCCTATCCCCACTATAAAAACCAGGTGGGGGGACTTCTGCCAGAGCGTTTTTATCCTGTCTACCATTTCCTGAATAAATTTTCGTACAGCTTCCAATGACGCTCCCTCCTTTACTTGCTACTGCGCCAGGTCGCCCCGGTCATCGGTACGGTACGTCACCGGGGATCCCGGCGTGACCGTACCGCTGACCCGGTGCCTGCCGATGGAGATTTCTCCCCGGTAGCTCACGGGTCCGGGGTCCGGCGTGCTAACAGTTATAGTGCCGTTTCTGGGGCCTGGGAAAACACAAGGAGCCTGGTACGTCCTGGTGCCGCTGGCGTCCGTCACTGTGACGATTAGTCTACCCCCGGACGCCTGTATGCTGGACTTCAGCGCCGGGGTTGACTGCCCCTGTATCACGCCGAAAATAAGGACCAGGGCCAGCAGGAGCGCCGCCCCCAGGCCGACCAGCCCGCCCAACCCCTTCTTCGGCGGCCCCGGCGTTTCCGCCAGCTCCCGCCGCTGTTCCTGTACCGCTCCAATCTCCGTTTCAGTCCTCATCTTCCAGCCACTCTCCTTTTTTTGTGGTTCTGCCGGGCCGGGAAAAACCCGGCCCGGCGGGTAAGTTAGCGGCCCAGCAGGTCGCGGATAAGCATCACCACTAACTGCCAGCCGCCCAGAATTATCACGGCACCCACCGCCACGGCAATGAGCAGCTTCTTGCCCGTCTCTTTTGCCACCATAAAGACTATACCCGCCACTATCAGCATTACAACCACCAGGGCGCTGCCTATCGCGGTCAGCCGCTCCTGCAGGCCCTGCAGGAAGCCGCCGGTATCGGTCTGCTGCGGCGCGGTGGTAACCACCGGGGGCGAAGCCTGTGCGTTGGTCTCCGTGGCGAAAGCGGGAACCGCAACCAGGGCGAGGACCATGAGCGCGAGAAGTACGGCCACTGCTTTTTGCATTGCCCTTCCACCTCCTTCCGAAAACTTTTCCGGAGCCACCCGGCTTGATTACACCCCTCCTTCCCGCCGGAAAAACTGGCCACTACAAAAAGAAAAAGTCCGGCCTTTTCAGCCGGACGTTATTTACGCCAGCCTGCCGCCCCGCAGCCGCAGGTGCAGCTTTTTCTTCTCCCGGTCGAAACTGGTGACCACAGCCGCCACCCTGTCCCCCCGGCGGAGCACACCTCTAAGGGGCGGCGGGGCTATACCCACCACGCCGGGTTTTACCTCCAGGAACACCACCTTCTCCGCCTGGCCCACCACGGTACCGGCCACCACGTCCCCCCGCTTGTACACTAAACCATCCCACGGGTCGGGTTCAGCGTCCACCAGCGACAGCCTTATTGCACCCGCCTGCGGGTCCACATGGATCACCTTCGCCTTCACCGCCTGGCCGGGCCGGAACAGCTCATTCAGCCGGTGCGCCCTGCTCCGGGTGGCCAGCTTCCGGGGCACTTCCACCAGGATACCCCCGCCCGCGTCAACCACCAGGGAGGCGGGCTTATTGTTCGCCGGGTCCGGCGGCAGTACGGCCTTCACCACCACGTCAATAACCTGCTCCGGCTTCAGCGCCCGGAACAACCTCTCCTGGGCATCCGCGATGGCCTCCCTCCTGGAGCAGGCCGCCACGCCGTTCTCCCTGTCCAGCCCCCTGATTTTGACCAGGACTTTTTGGCCCACGAAGCGGGGCATAAGGGAAACGTCAGCCAGGCCGGTCTCAGAGGCGGGCACCACGCCTTTAATGCCGCCGCCCAGGTCCAGCTCCCAAACTGCCGTGTCCAGGTTCTCCGGCCAGGTAACTTTCTCTACCGCCGCTTCAACCGGGACGCCGCGCTCCTTAGCGAAATAAAGGTACTCCCAACGGTCAGCCACAACTTCATAACCTTCGGGTTTCGGAATGAATGCACTCATGAATTGTTTCTCCCCTTTCTACTTACTAATAGTTATCACTAAGGCTACAACCACCCAGGAAAACGCTGCAATGATATGCTCCCTGTAGTCCTGCCCGGTCACCACCTCCCCTTTGTAGTGTCGTTTCCCAGTTCGTTTTTCCACCTCAGCGGCCCAGGAGTTCCACCGCTCCAGCCGCCCCTTCGCCTGTTCCGGCAGGAAGCCGGGCAGGGGAAGTTTCGGCAGCCACACCCGGAACGGCCTCACCCCGGATTTCGTCATGGCGTCCAGGATTAAATGCGACACCGCCCCCAGGACGCCGGAAATCGCCAGCATTGGAGTACCTAGAAAAAGCCCCGCCAGCATACCCAAAAACAGACCGGCGGGCAGGCAGAACATCACCGTGTGCGTGGGGCTGTCCCGGTGGCCCCATCTTTCCTCCAGCACAACCGCCAGCGGGCGGATTTTCCGGCCCAGTTTCGAGCCGGGGTGGTCTATGTCGGCCAGCAGACCGGCCACGCCGCCCAGCACGGTCCCGGCAACGGGCTGTCCGGTTAAAGCGCCCACCGCCGCGCCCAGGGCGGCCCCAGCCGCGAAGTGCGTCGAACCGGTCACGTATAAATCACCCCTTTTTAAAAATTCCAGTAATCAGTCAGCTAGCTGACTGACCCCGCCAGTTTTTTAAAAAAAGAACGCCCGACCCTTTATTGGGCCGGGCCGAATAACTCGTCTAACCAGTCCCCGCTGCCTTCGCCGTCGTCATCTTTTTTCTTCGGCTTCTTTTCGCTCCCGCGCTTCCTATCCCTTTCCTTGGGCGGTTCTTCGGTTATTTCCGGCATCTCCGGCAGCTCAAGCCGGAAGTCTTTTTTCGGGGCCACGTCCGCCAGCGTGAGGACCGCCAGCTCCTTTATCTCCTTCGCCTGCGGCAGTTCCTCCCAGCCCAATTTGGTCAGGTACAGGGGCAGGCACCAGCGCAGCAGACACACCGCCGCCATGGAGTCCATCCCTGCCAGCTCTTCAGGCTCCATTAAGGCCCGGCGGGTTATTGTCTCCCGGCGCTTCGCAACGTCCAGCCGGTCCCAAGGCATGGTCACGTCCCTGGATTCGTTCACGCTGTAAACCGCCGCTTCCCCCAGCTGCTGGGAGAAGTACGTGGTAGTCGCCCGGTCGTCCCCGCCCAGGAACAGCCTTACCGGACAGTTGCCCGTGATGACTTCCAGCTCGTTCGCCCCGTACACGTCCGCCAGCTGCTTCAGGCTCTGGAGTATAAACTGTACCTGTATCCCCAGGCTCCTGGCAGTGGAGATGGTCTCCGTAAACCCCGGCACCTGACCGATGTTGGCGAACTCGTCCAACAGGAAGCGGGTCGGGGTGGGGAGCCTCCCGCCGTTCTCCGCCGCCAGGCCGTACAGGCGCCGGAAGAAGAAATAGTAGAACGTCGCCAGCACCGGCTTCAGGTGGCCGCTGTTCACCGGTAACACGCAGAACAGCGCCGCTTTCTTGCGGCCCAGGGCCGACAGGTCAATCATGTCCCCCGGCATCCCGGTCAGGAGCTTCGCCACCGGTTCGGCCCGGATCACGCCCAGTTTGGCCGTCAGGCCGGAAATGGCGTTGTCGATGTTGCTGGACACCGCACCGCGCCATTCTTCCAACCCCTCCCTGGGCAGCCGCCCGACCCGGTATGCGTTCTGGAACCTTTCGTCCAGCGCCTCCACCGGCCAGGCCAGGAGAGAAAGCACACTCCTTAAATGCGCCTGTTCCGGCGGGAAGTCGGCCCGCAGCAGGTAGACCAGCGCTTTGAGTAACTGAATCTCCTTCATGACGAAATACCCGCTGCTGTCCTTGGCCGCGTTGTGGACTATCGCCGTGGCGAAGGCCGTCACTTCCTCGTTGTCCCTGCACTCCAGTACCGGGTTCCACCGGTCGCCGTACTCAGGGTGGGACAGGTTGAAGATATACACGTCATACTTTAAGCTCTTCAGCCACGGCGCTAAAAGGCAGGTCAGCTCCCCCTTGGGGTCGGTCACCACTATACTTTCCCCCGTGCAGGCCGCCGCGACAGTGTTTGGGATAACGAATGAGTACGTCTTGCCCGCACCCGTCCCGGCTACCACCATCGCGTGACCCGGCAAAGGCGGTTTCCCCTTCAAGCTGGGCTGCGCCCGGACGATCCGGCCCTTCAGCCTGCCCAGGACTATGCCGCCGCCAAACTTATCTCCCATCCTGGGCGGGCCAAACTCGCAGATGTGGGCTATGTCCCGGTCACCCGCCCACCGCCTGGTCCCCTTGGCCGCGTTATCGGCCACCCGCAGGCCGTGGACGTGCCGCTCGTCGTGCAATTCTCCGCCCCGCCCCCGGGCCAGGGCCAGTACTACCCCGCCCAGCGCGCCCAGGACCAGCCCGGCCCTGGCCGCCCGGTTGGCCGGGTCCAACCGGTCCATCGTCAGCCACCCGGCCACGTCCAGGGGCACGGCAGGTTTAGCTTCCCCTAAATGCTTTAAAGTGCCCATCAAATCGGCCGCGCACCAGAACGCCAGCGCCACCCCCACCCCCAGGGCCAGGGGGAACAGGGCGGCCGCCGCCCGGCGGGTGTACCGGGACGCGCCGAAAGCCGCCGCCGCCACCAGCACGCCCACCGGGAGCGCCGCGACCAGGGCTATGCCCGCCAGCCCCAGGGCGGCGAAGGTCGCAAGTTTTGCTTTGCTCATGCATTTGCTCATGCAACCGTCCCTCCTTCCGATTAGTTAGCTCCCCGGCGAATGGCTTCCACCACCCTCCTGTAGTACGCCTCTATTCCCGGACCATCCGGGTCGCGTTCTACGTAAACGACCAGGGACACCGGGTCGGTACCCCAGTGGTTGATAGTCACCCGGTCGGCCAGGGCCACCGCTTCCTCCGCCAGGAACTCGTTGGCCCGGCGCTCCACATCTTCCGGCGGGCCGACGAAAATTTTTACCGCTCTCTCGCGCACTGCCGCGTCACCTCCTTTCCCTTTCCCGTCCCCTCAACTCCCGCTCTCTCCCCCGGGGCTTTCCCGGCACCAGATCCACCAGCTCCCCTAGAGTCTTTCTGCCCAGCCTGAATAACACGTTCCTCCCGGTCTCCCTGTCCTTCGCCAGCGTCTTGACCACCAGGTACACCCTGCCCCCGCGTTCGCCCCAGGCCCAGTCCAGGGTTTTGCCCGAGTTTTCCGCCAGGACCCCCGCCGCCCTGAATACCAGCCTTTCAAGGTTTACCGGCTTCCCCGGTTTGAGCACCAGGACGACCACCTTCGGCCTGGCCGGGTGGGTGAAGTGCCCCCCGGCCCACCACTGCGCCGGGGAAATCTCACCCCGAACGTCGCGGAGCGGCTTAATCCTGTTCAAAAGCCGCAGTACTTTCCTTTCGCTGTAAAGCGGGAAGGCCACCACCTTCCATTTCTTGCTCTCTTCACGGGAAGGCATTTTTCACTCACCCGGTCCCCTGCCCAGCACCTGCCGGGAAATTTCGGCCAGAAAGTCGTCTATGCCCTGCTCTTTCGGCTTCTTCGGCCAAGCAACCAGGGCGGCGGCCAGGTAAGCGTAGTCCTTCGCGGCCCTGGCTTCGGCCAGGACCCCCTCCCGGCCGCCCACGGCCAGGTACAGCTCTATGGCGTCGGCCAGTACCTGCGTTATTGTCCGCCCTTCCTCCCTGGCCCGCTGGCGCAGCCGGGCCGGTAAACCCGCAGGCAGCCGGTAGGAAACCACTTCGGTCTTTTTCATAAGGTATCACCTCCCGGATTTTTCCTGGACCTGCCTGGCCCCCGGCACGCGCCCGGCCCCAGGGCCTGGTGTAAGACGTACCATTACAGGCGCGGCGCAGGCCCCCACAGCACCGATTTTGTAAAAATAAGGCGTGTAAGACACCCCAGACAGCCAAGCGGCTGGGCCGGACAGGTGTATTACATCTGTTCTACTTTATGGGGATATTTTGTAAGACGCCGGAGCGGAGCGGAGGGGGAGTCCTGTATAAAAAAGGAAAACCGGCAACCTGGAACAGGCTGCCGGTGTGCTGGTTAGTTCACCGCTTCCTTTAACTCTTTACCTGCCCTGAAAGCTACCACTTTCCGGGGCGGGATAGTGATAGTTTCTCCGGTGCGGACGTCCCGGCCCTGGCGCTCGGCCCGCTCCTTCACCACGAATGCCCCAAAGCCTGGGATGCGGACTTCCTCACCCCTGGCCACGGCTTCCTGCACCGCTTCCAGCAGTGCGTCCACCGCGCGGGCCGCGTCCTTCTGCTTCATGACGGCCTTTTCGGCCACGGCTTTAATCAGGTCCGCTTTGGTCATGGCTGTTTTCACCCCCTTTCTAAATAAAAACCGGCCATAATGCCGGTCTTAAAACGGAAAAGCGCCGCGAATCTGATTCACAGCGTCGTTCACTGCATCCTCCAGCCCGCCTAACCCGCCCATATCAGGGACACCCGGCAGGCCAGCACCGATGAACCGCGACGCCACGGCGTAAGAGTAGTTTAACGCCGCCATCCCCAGGTCCGGTCTGGCTAAAAGCAGAGCGGCAAACGCCCACATGCACATACCGGAAATCAGTCCGGCCATCCTGCCGAAAACCGGCGTGAGCAAAGCCCATAGAATCATCCGGGTCAGGGAAACAGCAATGATTAACACGGGTAGACCGATGGCAATCTTTTCAAACTGGAATATGGCATTCTGCAGGTCGTAAACAAAACTCATATCGAACGGCATTTTCCTTTACCCCCTCAAGAAAAATTTTTGGATAAACAGACAGACAACCATGCTCGCCGCCGCCCCCGCCATCATCATTGCCGGCCAGGCCAGCCAGGTGAACAGCACGGAGCGGGACGGCTTTATCTCCTTCAACCAGTGCGCCGTAGAGAAAATCCCCCCGTATAGAATCACGGCGTACCACGTTAAAAACCTCTCCGGCCCCGCGACCAGGTAGCACGGTCCGGCTAACAACCCCAATATGGACGCCAGGGCAATTTCGCGCCTCTCGGGCTTCAAGCCATTATCACCACCTTTGCGTCTAGATGTGCAAAATTTTGCACCTCTAGACCCGGTTAGGAACAATGGTACCACCGCGCCCCTGCCCGGCGCAAGCCTACTCGAACGCCGCCAGAAAGCCGTCCGGGTCGGGTATGGTGGCGGTCTCTTTTTCCTGCGGGCCAGTATTGGCCGGGCCAGCACGCACCGCTTCCTCCAGCCGGGTTAAGGCTTCCTCTATGGCGGCCAAACGCTCTTCCAGGCGGGACAGCACGGGTGCCAGGTCCAGGCAGGACACTGCAAAAGTAGCCCGGCTCCCTTTCGGCAGCCCCCAGATGAAATGACTGTCCGGCAACCACAACTCCAGTCGTTTTCGGCCTTTACGCCCCAACTTCAGTCCTCCTTTCCGGTAAAGGGCGACGGGGCCTGCAGATAGCCCCACGACACTCCCGCCCCGTTTACCGGATAAAACACCTTAAGATTTACCGTAGAAGCCTTTCATTACCGGGCTTCCGGCTTACCGGACAGCATCCGCAAGTATCCCAGGGCGTTCGCATACACCGGGTCGTCTATCGGCACCGGGTTGGGGAAAGCTTTCGCCAGGGTTTCCCCCAGCAACAGGGCACCGCCGCCCGCCAGGTAGGTCACTGCCACGGAGTCCACTAAATCCCGCCAGGCGGACAAAACCTGCCGGGCCACCGCCTTCGCGGTGTCATCCACGGCCTCCCGGTATTCCCTGGACAGGTCAAGCTCCTCACCCCGGAAAATCACCTTCCCGCTCTCGGCCAGGTCCTCCAATATTCTCCGCTCCATCCGAGGCGGAAGCGGCCTGCCCGTTTTTGCCAGATAAGCCTGGGCCACCCTTTGGGCCACTAAATGGCAGCCCGCTTCTACGGAACCGGAAGCCTCCACCACCGGCCTGCCGGTGCGCAGGTCTACCAGCAGGTAATCCGTGGTGTACTGCCCCACATCCACCACCGCCGCGTAGCCCCTGCCCTTCGGCAGGCCCTGCGCGAACACCACCCCGGCCCCCTGTGGGATCACCAGTACCTTGCGGAAGGAAATGTACCGCTCTCCCCCGCCGTTCACGGAAACATGAGCGGCCAGGGCCTCCAGGCGGGCCTTGAGGGCGTCCTTCTGGCTTTTGAAAAACGCCAGCGGCAAACCTACAGCCAGATCCACCTGCGCCGGGGGGAACCCTGTGGAACCGGCCCCCACCAGATAGGCCGCGGTCAAAAGGAGTAAATCATGCAGCTCCGCCGGTTTCTCCGCTCCCAGAAAACCGGTCGCCAGGAAGCTGTCCTGAGCCGCCTCGCCCACCAGGTACTCCTGCGCCTGCCCGTTGACCCTACGCACCGTCACCCGGTGGTCGGGGGTGGGGCCGCCGAAGCCCAGGTCCAGAGCCTGGTCGTGGCCCGCAGGGGCGGCCAGAGAAGGGAAGCATACTTTCTGACCAGTAAGAGAGACAGCCTTTACAAAGCCGTACCCAACATCAATTCCTATCATCACTCATGCCCCCCAGAAAAAGGATTCAACCTGGACGATATATCCCGCATCAGCGGCTCTACTTCACGCGCAAACTCATCTATGGCTTCAGCTATACTCTGGGGAACATTAGTTCTTGTTTGGAAAAATACCAGTAAGCCAGACAACTCCGCCAGACGTGCGGCATTTATTAAAGCGTCTACCGGCACAGCCAATTCCGGATAAGCATTTTTTATCCGGCTGGAAAGTTCCGTAATGGTCTTTTCCGCGACTTCCCTGTATGCGCCGAAATTTGCGTCCATAAAAATCCTCCCATCTCGTTTTTTAAATTTTGTCACTTTTATCTGCTTCTTCTATGGCTTGTTGTACGGCCCGCAGGAGACCCCGCGCGGGCCTGAAGGCCACCCGCAGGCCCTTCCTTCCCCGGCGTGGGTAGAAAGTCCCCAACCCCGCCAGGTGGACTTTTTTGCCCTGGGATACCGCCTCCACCAGGACGGCAGGAAAATGCTCCAGCAGGAGTTCCCGCACATCCTTGGCGTAGCAGCCCATGCGCTTACTGATTTCCTTGACCGTCTCTTTCGTGTTCACTGCCTCACGCATTACATTACCACCCCCCAAGTAAAAATCTCCTTAAAAAAGAAAACCCCGGGATTAACTCCGGGGTGGCGGAGATGTAGCATATTGCTCCCTACCTTCCTTCACTACCCTGACATCCACACTAACGTTATTCGTTTTAGTTAGGGTAGATGGGAAGGATATGTCTACGCGCGGGTCACTTCCCTCTACCCACACGTTTATCTTTACTGTATCTGTATCGGTCGCTGTAGTTGTAGCTTGTTTTGAAGCTGAAGCCGGAGCAGGAGTTGGAGTTGGTTTTGGAGCTGAAGTCGGAGCAGGAGCAGGATTAGAAGTCGGGCCAGGAGCCGGAGAAGTCGGGGCAGCGTCCTCCACCTGCAGCGTTACCGGGGCGGACGCGCCCGAAAATTGTATCCGGTTCCCGCTCTGACTCCCTCCCTGGTTTCCCCCCTGGGCCTGGACGCCATGCTCGGCGCTGGACGGGCGCAGAATTATGTCCTGCGCCACCGACCGGCCCGGCGGAAAAATTACTCCTATATAAGTCGCACTGGCAAATATTGCCAGTGCCATTATTAATACAGCGACTGGCCGCCGCATTTTTCTCACCTCCCATCTTACCACGGCGGGATTTCCGTGGTAGTTAAGCTGCCGTTTTCCCATACTACCCGCACTTTCGGCGGCACGGCGCGGAAAACATAGTTACAGCGCCTCCACGGCAACTGGAAAGTGAAGCTAGCCTGTACTTCGTTGCCAACAGGAAGTGCCGCAACTGAAGCCCTGGATGTATTCCCCTCCGGGCCGTATTCTATATAAACTGCCGAGGGGTATATACTCCTGTTTTGGTACAGCTCTCTGTTCCATATACCCTGTACCCTAATGGGCACGGGCATATGGACAGTTATCCGCGCCGTTACCTGCTGCCCGACCCGCCAGGCGGAAGGTTCCGGCGTAAACACCACTTCGGTACGGGCACCTTCACTGAAGTCCACGTCCCGGACCCACCTGGTGACCGCGTAAGGTGAAGCCCTGGACGTGCTGCACCACACCGTGCCGTAAGTGTCCACCGCCGGGGGGCAGCCCGAAAGGTCGGATGTGGGCCACGTCGCCCAGGCTGTACCCCAGGTGCCGTCCGGCCGTAACTCCGCTACTCCGGCGTTTATCCCGTCCGAATACGCTACCGCCCAGCCGCCGCCCGGCAAAGGCGAAGCGCCGCGCCAGTAGAGCCAGCCCCAGGCAGTATTGATACCAGGCGGCAGGGAAGACAATGTGACGACACTGCCGCCTGGAGCAATAATCCTGGGTGCCTGTTGCCCCGCCAGCGCCAGCACGTACCCTCCCGAGTCCGCCTCCAGGTGCAGGCCGCCGCCGGTGGTGAATCCGGTCAGCCCGGTATCCCACACCACTGCACCGGTGTCGTGCCGCACCACCCGGTAGGTGCCCCCGGAGGGTTTGGTGAATTTAAGCACCGTCCCGCTCCAGGGCGCAAGCGCGTATGTGGGTACTGTGTCCGCCTGCGCCCAGGTTTGCCCGTCTGTAGACGTGTACAGCCCCGCGCCCGTGGCAGCATACCAGGTGCCGTTGACGTAGGCCACGTCCGCTACCCGCTGCGCCAGGACGCGGGTGCCATCCCGGTAAAGGCCGTATTTGCTGGACGTGGATGTTGTGCTAATGCACCACCAGGTGGTGCCTCCCATAAACCGCACCCGGTCGTTGTAAGTACCGGTTGAACCCCGGGTGTAAGCAAACACCTGCATTGGTGCAGTATCATTGAAGGACACCTGATATATCCCGTCACCGGCAACATACCATACCCCCTTCGCCCAGCCATCCTGGTGGTTTACCGCCAGCCAGGTGGCCCTGCCGGAAAGGGCCACGGAAGGTTGCACTTTCTCACTCCACCCCTGCGGCGCGGCCCGGGCAAACGGCAGGTGAAGCAAAAGCAAAAACAGAGACACAACGGCAATTTTTGTTATCCTCACTATCCTCACATCACCACCTCCTGATAAAATAAAAAAGGGCGATGCGGCCTTACCGCTGTCGCCCCTGGGATGGGAGCCGGGTGATGCGGCCTTGCCGCTGTCACCCGGCGTTTTTAACTTTTTTACGGCGCGTCCACCGTGGTGGGCGGCAGGACCGCCTTCAATGCCAGCGCACCAGCCTTAACCGGGGTGTAGGTCAGGTCAA
The DNA here is from genome assembly GCA_020725525.1 of Desulfovirgula sp. Classification (GTDB taxonomy): domain Bacteria; phylum Bacillota; class Desulfotomaculia; order Desulfotomaculales; family Desulfovirgulaceae; genus Desulfofundulus. The sequence continues at coordinate 66,639 of DYEX01000127.1, read as the reverse complement.
CCTGGCCTACGTTCTGGTCACCGCTGACAGTTTTCTTGGTCAGCGTCCCAGTCGCCAGTAGTTGGTTGGTTGTCGCGTGGCGCAACTCCACCGTCTTGCCCTCCAGCAGGTACTGGTCGGCCGCAAACCCCAGGCCGGTCCTGGTGGCTTCGTCAAGGGTGAAGGCCACCTCTATATGGACCGTAATCGGTCTCAGCGGACGATACGGCGGCGCGGTCGTGACCGTGGCCGTGACCGCCACCGGCACCTGGATGCCCGCGATGTCTACATTGGTCTGGGCCTCCCCGGCGTCAAACACCAGTTCCCCGGCGGCAAAGGCATACGGTGTTGTAGCCAGTGCCAGAAGTGCGGCAATGGCAAGCAAAATCATCGCCTTGCGCCTCATCCGACTTCACCCCCTTCCCTTAAAAAATAACAGGTGCTTACGGCGTAAGCACCTGCGATACTGCCACGGCTTTACCCCGGAAAACGGCCCGCACCGTAAGGCTGTTAGGCGCGTCCTGCGGTACGGTGAAGGTAATAGTGCACTGCCCCTTCTGTTGGCCCTGGATGCGGGACAGCGTGCCCGTGCCCAGTACCACACCGGTGTCCACGCGCTCCAGCCTCACCTCCGCACCGTGCCCCAGGAACTGGGCGGAAGCGCCCAGGTTAGACCAGAACGCGCTGGGCAGGCTGTGGGATACCGTCACCGTGGCGGTCACCTGCTCACCGCGCCGCGCCGTCTGCTTGTCGAACGTAAGAGTGCAGGAGGTTTCTACCTCCAACGGCTTGATTTCTAACATGAACGGCGCGGATTCCACCGTCTGCCCGTTCACCACCGTCCTGGCCACAACGGTGTGCGTCCCGCCGCCCAGTCCCAGGCCGGGCACGGCGTACTTCTCTGCCACGGCGTAGTAATAGAACGCCGGGCAGGAAGCAGCAAACCGCTCCTGGCCGTCAATCAGGATTTGTGCCCCCTGACGCACCACCTGCCCCTGGGCGTCCCGTACCTGGGCATAAATATATACTCTCTGCCCGAAGGTGGCGGAAGACTGCCCGCTCAGAGTTTCGGCACGGGTTACGAAGGTTTGAGCCAGACCATCCGGCAGTGGGTTCGTATCCGCAATTACCTGCACCGTCGGGCCGCTGGATGAAGGTAATATCTGCTCAGCCTGGGATTCCTGTAAAGTTACATCCGCATAAGTTTCTTCGGCTACAGAAATACCCGTCCAGCTTTTGGCCAGAGCTAAAAACACCCCGGCCACTACCGCAGTTATAAAAAACAACTTGCGCATTACCATCTCACCCCCTCTAAAATTAAAAGGAGCCTGCACCAGTAAAGTCTGGTGCAAGTGCAAAACCTGGCTGAAGAACCAACGTGCTCCCGCGCCCTCCCCCGCGCCCCACCCGGCTTTGTACTCCACCCCCTTCCCGCCGGAGGATTGGGGCCGGAAAAGGTTCTCATAAAATAAAAAGGCCGGGCACGTGGCCCGGCCACTAAGTAACAATCAACTTCAACCTCCCCTGCTCCCGCTTCTTCGCTTCTAACATCACCCTTTCCAGCGGAATCCGGCACGACCTGCAAGCTAATTTAGTTATGCGCATATCGCCATCAAAACAATATCTGTAGTTATACTGGCAGCCTTTGTTTTTTAGCATTATACTACCCCTCCTTATAATCCTGGCTTATTTCCTTCCCTACAAATATTTTCAAGGTACATCATAACCGCCGCCCGGAGTAATTTTGCGTCCCGCACCGGCAGGCCCTGTTCCAGCCGGGCAATCCGCTGCGGCGACACCCCCAGGGCCTTCGCCAGGGCCGTCCGGGTCACTCCGGCCTGCTCCCGCAGGCTTTGGAGTTGTCGGCCTGTTTCGCGCCATTCTTGGGCATGGTTGGCGGCATGCACCGTTGCCTTGGTTCTTCGCCGGTCGGGGTCAACAAGGTTCAAAAATTTTTCGGTAAACTCATTGAATGCGGCGTCCAGTGCCGCGTCCCGTTCCCTGGCCCGGCGGGCGGCTTCTTCCCGTAAGGAAAAAATGGAGATTACCTTGTCGTCCATAATTTTAACCCCCTTTTTTCAGTTGAGATATCCGGCAGTCTCCGGGTATACAGCATCCAGTACCCGATTTACCACCCATTGGAAGATCGGTACTGCGTAATCCTGAAACTCCCGCCCCATACCGGTCTTTTCCAACATATAACCCAGGGCGTGGGCGCTACCCGCAGCCACGCCCACCTGGAATGCAGCCTTTACCGCTTCCGCTGTGGCTTCCCGCTGGCGGAGCGACAGCTTGGACATCGCCGACGCCAAGTCATTAAGATACTGATGCGTCCTGGCCCACTCCGCTTCAGATAACGTCCGCGCCAGCCCGCGAATTTCGCGGACGGTCACCCTTTTGTTCATTGTATCACCCCCCTAAAATAAAAAACCAGGGCACACAGCCCTGGCAACCTGCGCACGCGCGTGCGCATACAACTTTACCGCCGCGTCCCGGTTGCCGGACGGCCTCCCATCCGTTCCGCCCACTCCACAGCAGAATGCCAGCCCCGGCGTGTCCGCACCGCCACTGGCCCCTTCTCCGCAAACACCGCTTCCATCCGGGCGGCCTGGCTGGAAGTGAGGTCCCACACCTTTTCAAATCCCCCAAACTCCCGTTCGGCCAAAACGAAGCCGCCCGGTCCCGGCGGTTCCGGGGCCGGTTCCCGCCCGACATCCAGGGCCTCCTGCATGGCTTTTTGGCCAGCGGCCACCGCCGCCTCCAGAGCCGCTTCCGCCCGGGCGTCCCACCAGGCTGCTCCAACCTGGGCCTCAGCCCGGCGGATCCGGGCCAGTAGGTCGGGGCGGTGGCGGTTTAACCAGCACTCAAGCAGGAAGCGGTCGGCGGCCGGGTGGAGTTCCGAGTTGGGAGTGAGCGGCAAAGCGGGAGGTTCGGGTTGGGGCGGTCTGGGTTCCGGTGAAACGGGTTCGGAGATCGGCGATAATGTCGGGGGCGACACAACTATGCCGCCCCTAATTAAACTACCTACCCCCGGCCAAAACCGTAACCGCGCGGGCTGACTTCTTCGACGGTTTTTTGCCGCCTTTTTCACCGCTCACCCCTCCCGGCGGTACCGGTACGTACAATTTACCGTGCGTGGTGCGCAGCGGCTCCACCCTGCCGGTGGGGCCATAATACATCAGCGGCACGGCCATGTTCTCGTGACCATAATACCTGGACTTTAAAATAGCGCACTCCAGCAACACCGCGCCGTGACTCTCGGCCATCGCCGCCGCCTGGCGGGTAGCAATGTCATCATCCTGCCAGTACCAGCCATTCGGCGGCGCGGCGGGAACGCAGCCGTCCCGGAGCGCGTGAACGCCAGCACGACCGGCATTCCAGAGGCCGAGAACCAACTGCGAATACTGTTCTATCGCACCAGATTCTCGGGCGTCGTCCTGCTGTGGCTTTCGCTGTAATCCCCCCATCCGGTTGATCTGGACTGCGGCCACGACCGGGATATTTTGGGTCTGCCCAAGCCCGTGCAACTCTTTAGCCACGGTGGTAACTTCCTGCTCCCTGGTCCCGTATTTTATAGTGCCGTCTATTTTCCCCGGCGGCGCAAGCTGCTGTAGGTAATCAACCATAACCGCCGTAACCGGCTGCCGCCGGGAAATAGCGTCCACCATTGTTTCCAGGTCGGCTACATCAGCCGGTTTCGGAGGCTCCAGGATATACAGCCTTTCGGCGTATGCACGAAGCTTTTCCTGCGCGGCAATCATCTCCGGCTTCTTTTCTCCCGTTCGAAACCCTCGCCCCACTTCCCCGTAATCAACACTGGAAAGGATAGACACTAAACGGTGATACACCCTGCGGGGGGCCATTTCGCCTGACCAGAGAATTATTGCACCTGGATACTTTTCCAGGTAGAATAACAGTAAATTATACAGAACATTCGTTTTCCCGAAACCCGACGCCGCATAAATGGTCGTCAGGCCGCCAAGGTCAATTCTACATAACCCGCTTAAGGCAGGCCACGGGAAGAGCAGTCCTTCAGGAGCGTGCGCTATTTCATACTCCAGCGCCGCCGGGTCTATCGGCTTGGGCGGCTCCTGGAGGATGGCCGCTGCCTGCTCCTGCGCCTCGGCCACCTTCCGGGCCGCCTCCCGCCAATCCTTTTCGCTGGCGGCTTCCCGGATGGCCGCCCTGACCAGGTTTTCCGCTTCCTGCACCCTGCGCCTTTCCGCCAGCCGCTCCACTGCCTGGGCCAGGGCAACCGGGTCCAGGCACAGCCGGGCGGCGGCCATGTCCAGGACTTCTTTCGCCGCCACCGGGTCGGTGCGGTGGTAAGATTCGGCCAGGTCCAGGACCTTCTCTAGTACCGCGTCCCGTTCTATATCCGCAGGTGGTACTGCGGCAGGAATCAGCCGGTCGGTTAGCCATTTATGACCGGCCACAGCATGTCGGGCAAGTTCCGCAAAGGCGGCAAGGCCGCTGGCTCGGACAAACTCATCGGGGTCTTTTACACCACCGAAACCCGGTATGACGTACACTTTTACCCCGGCGGCGGTAAGTTTTTGCACCGCCGCTTCTGTCGCTTTTTTTCCAGCATCGTCATCGTCCAGAGCCAGGATAACCCGCCGGTGCCGGGCCAGTGCCTGCACCTGGGCGGATGAAAGGGTGGTGCCGCCCAAAGCCACAATTTCCCGGAGCGGTATCGTCTCGCTATCCAACACGCCTTCTACTATCAGCGGAATATCGTCAGGCCGGAGACGGTACATACCCCAGAGATGAGAATTACGCTGGAATCCAGGCGAATACTGGTACTTTGGTTCCCCGCCATCTATTCGCCGTCCAGCAAAGCCGATGATCCGCCCGCCACGGACGCGTGCCGGGATGAGTAGGCGATACTGTTCCGGCGGTAGTTTCAATCCACCCGGCGGCGGTCCGTCCGGCCTGGCGGCAACGTCCATCTGCCGGATTTGGTCGTTAGAATACCCACGCTCCCGCAGGTACTCCAGCACATCCCGGCCTTCAAGGCGCCAAAGGGCGGCCCGTGCAGTTTGCCACCAGCTTTCCACCGCTTCTGCTTCGGCGCGGGACTTTACTGCCTTTTCCGGGTCGCCACCGGCCAGCGGCGGGACACCGGCCAGGCGGGTAAGTTCCTGTATGACTTGCCGCCCGGAAAGGCCACGTAACTCCAGCGCCCGCCACCAACTGACAGTCACCCCGCACCCAAAGCAATGGCCGAAAGGCTGCCCTTCTTTCATATAAAAAGAAGGGTGCCGGTCGGCATGCTCCGGGTTTGGGCATTCGGCCACATACCCCCGTCCAACCCGTTTAAAGCCGGGAAGATCGCCAAAAACCTGCTGGTGCGAAAGACGCGGGTAAACCTGTTCGTCCAGCCACGCTGTAAGCTCATCCCGCATTTCCAAACACCTCCTAAAAAATCTCTCTAAAAAAGAAAGGCCGGTCGAGATCCAACCGACCGGCTTAAAAATAAGGAGGTGTTTGGCTTTTTTTGAGAGAAGGCGGCTACCGCCCCGGCCATCCCTGAAAGGTGGCCGGGCGTAGCCGCCTCTAAGATATCTTCATTGTCTAAGATATCTTAAGGCAAAATCCGAGCCTTGAAACCCTTGCGGCTCAAGGCTTTCGGGGATCGGGCAGGTGCCTATTACGTCTCAAAAATGGCCCTATTACGTCTCATTTTAGTACCCTATTACGTCTCATTTTTGGCCCTATTACGTCACATATTATTATTTCCAATATTGCCAGATAATGTTATATTGTACCCGTCGTCAGCGTACTGATAATCAGAGATCATTACTGAGTATAGAATGTTCATTACATTTTCTATGGCCTTTCTTGTCCGGGTTGTTTTACCATCACTGCGTTCGGTAAAACCCAGGATATCGCGTAGAGTGGGCAAGAGTAGCCTGATTTCTCGCATTGGCACCCTTGCGGCCAGATAATATGCCAGGTTTTTTGCGGGCGTGGCCAATTTCCAGGGTGCGCGGTGTGCCGCTTCCAGCGCGGCCACCGGAAGCGGGGCCGGTGGTAGTTCGCGTAATGCTGTAGCATATAAATTACTTAACACTATATTAATCGGTGCTCGATTTTTAGGTATTTTTTTGCCGTCTCTAATGTCAGCCCTAGCTATATAGTCGATAAAACCGAAAACAACCTTGTCTTGTTTTCTCACCTTACCGGTTTTGTCTAATTGGATAATAATAGGATGGTTTTGTACGGTAAAGCAGCGTGCATACGCAAAACACATTTCTATCTCGTTGGCCACCCGGCCATTAAAACTCAGGCCCAGCAATTCAGCTATTTTTCGGTACGATGTAGTGACCTGCGCCGGGAATCCCTGGTCCCGGTAGAGTTGTCCCGTAGCAGATATGACATCCCTGACTAACCCGCCTAACCTGGTTACGTAAAATAATTCGGCGGGCACCAAAAATACCCGATCATCCCCTGGCCACTGCCAGGCCACCACGCCCACAACTTGGCCGTTGTGCAGCTGACCCTGGCTGATTGGTGGGTCGTCTATCAGGGGCACAGCGAACATGTTTCGATCACGCGCTATATTTCGGTCTATATGTAAAATTTCACTCCCACACTCCCACTGCCATCCCCTTTCCTTTCCTTTTTCCGCCATGTCGTCATCCCCCTTTTTTGCCCGCTCTGGCGGGCGGAATACAGTACGCCATGCGTCATCACCTGCCTTTCCTCTCTGGTCTCTGATCTCCGGTCTTTGATGCCCCGGCTTTCCGCCGGAGCGTGAGGGCAGTGGCCGCCAGGAGGCGGGCGGCCCCGAAATAAAAAATCCCCGGCCTATCCCTGGCCGGGGAAAGAGGGGTAACAGATGGGGGAAGTCCAGCCCCCGAAAAAAGAAAACCCGGCTCAGGCCGGGTTACATGATCGAGTGCAGTCCTTCCTGTTGTACCGCCGCACGCTCGGCGAAGCTGGTCTTTGCGCCGCCTTTCTTACTGCGCCGCCTGCCGCCTGCTAGTGCGACTGCGCTGGCGGAAAAAATCTCTACGATTTCTGGGTCCACGCCGTCACCGTCACTGTCACCATCGCTGTTATTGGACGCCACCGGCGGAGGTTCCGGTTCCGGCCCACGGTAAGGCTCGGGCCAGTCGCCCCCAAGCAAGGGCCACGACAAACTCACCGCCCCCGGCAGCGGCCACAGCCCGGCCTCTTTCGCCGCGGCCATCTCCCGCCTGGCGCGGGCATCCGGGACCTCTAGTACCTGTGCAGCCCAGAGTTCCGGGTCCGCCCACCCCGCCTGCTCCAGCGCGTCCCGCACCGCCAGGCGCAGGTCTTCCTGCGCCGCCGTTTCTGTGTTTATGTCTCCTTTCCGTTGCGCTCGCCGGAGTTTCCGCGCGGCGGTCAAGATGTCCCGAGCGGTGGCTAGCGGCACAGTGAGCAGGCAGGCGGTCCGGCGCAGTATCGCCAGCTCCATGTTTGCCCGCCAGGTGGCCTCCTGGCTGGTCAGGTACGCGCCCGCCGCTCCGGGTGTGTAGTGCTGGGGCGGGGACGGTGACACTACCTGGTCCGGGGTCAGGGCCATAGACCACCAAGTGGTATTGCTCCTGTTTTTCCGGAGTTCCCGCACCTGCCTGGCAATTTCTTCCTGGATTTCAGGCTGGCGGAGCAGCCGCTGGAGCAGTACCCGTGCCGGTTGCTGCCGGAACCGCTCTTCCCGTTCCCGCTGCCGTTCCTCCCGCTCGGCCTTGCGTCGTTCCCGCTCCTGCCGGGCCTGTTCTGCCGCCGCTTCCCGGGCGGCCAGGGCTACTTTCACCTGTTCTACCATGCTCTCGGCCAGCCAGGGTCTCCGAGCCAGGTCGTCCAGGGCGCGGCGGGCACGTTCCATGTCTTTTTTCTTCGGAGAGGCACCAATAATCATCCGCGCGATGACATATACACTGGCCGTGGGAATCACGGATAGCGCCATCGCCGCGGCGGTCACGGCGTCCTGCCACCCGGCGCGGGTGGCCCGAGGTTTTTTGTCCGGTCCGCGCTGGCCCTGTTTCCGTGCTGGCGGCAGGCCGTGGCGCTTCCGCCACCTTCTTTCCGCATCGCTTGTCCGGTTTTTTAGTGTGGTTTGTGATTTTTGTTTATCCTCCGGGCACACTTTACCCCTGCTCCTCCCATCTCGCCATTTTAGCTGGATTGATATGTTGCAGTGTTGCCCCGCCTCCGGCTGGGTACTCTGGGGACTTCTGAAATGTATTATAAACGTTTGATATCCTGTTTGTCAAACACTTTTTTAAATTTTTGCCTGCTGAATTGGCTTGATTTTTACTACCCAGTGTGTTATTTTTTAATAAACGTTTTTTATCTAAAAAGGAGTGTTTGTTAAATGAAAAACCCTGCCTCCGAAAGGCTTGGTGAATTTGTACGTGAACGCATGTCCGAATTGGGTTTATCTTTGCGCCAGACAGCCGCAGCAGCAAAAATTAATCCTGGTTATTTATCCCAGGTTTGTAATAATCCAGATATGCCTAGCCCTTCACCAGAACTCTTAGGAAAGCTAAGTATACCTTTACAGGTATCCTGCGTAGAATTGCTATATCGCGCAGGCTATCTTGGTGTCCGAAGCGATGAGGAAATTAAAAAGCTCAGTACCTTCGGAAAACTATTTCCCAGGGCGGCGGTTGGCTCCATAGTGTTAGCGGGCAAGTATTTTGCGGACTTATTACGTTTATCTGTATATTCTAGTGAAGAGTTGTATTTTAAGTCTTTAATGGAATATTTATTAAAAAAGAATAATTTATCTTGGAACGATGTACTTTATATAGAAAACCCAAAGTCAATGGATTTATATTTGTATACTTCGTCTCTAGTGAATTATTCGGCTGCTATTTATATTAGCCTTGCTAAAAAACTTGATTTTGACCCAGATGAATTTCTTTTTTTACTAGGTAAAATACCGGATAAATTTCTTGACCCTAAAAAGGGCATAACTGTACTTATTAAAAAGACGGAGATTTTCAAGGAAGCGCTAAAGAAAGTTGAAGAAGTGAGAAAATATCAACAGTTACAAGAAAACAACAAAATCAATGCAAATATCATCACAGAAATTTCGGAAGAGTGGATTAAAATTTTTAATGAAAATGGTGACTGGTACCTGTATGAACATATTAGAGATATAATTAAGGAAACTAATGAGTGGCCAGAAGAACCAGAATTTAGTAAAATTGAACATAACGGTTTAAAGTTTAATAAACTAAAGAAGTCAAGCAATCCCATAAACATTAGTTTTGAATCTGACGGCAGCGTTGTGGTGCTTATAAATTTTGCAAATATCTCAGAGTACGAGAAATTTTCAAGAGAAATAACTAAACTTGGTGATAGAATTTTAAAAGCACGCACTATTTAAGTGCGTGCTTTTTTATGCCTTGAAGTATCCATTGCCGAATTAATTGTTGATAATGTATACCATTACGTGCCGCAATATGTTTTATTGTTTCTAACATTTCTGTATCCATCCGCATACTAACCATTTTTTGTTTGATGGGCCTACGTCTTATTTCCCGCATATTATCACTCCTTTTGTGGTATTCTTGTTTAGGGCCGTCCCCCTAAAAACAAAACCCTCGCCAGCTGTTCCTTCGCGGGTACGGCCAGCGGGAGTTTTCTTCCGGGCGGAGTTGGCCTTTTCCAACTAGCCGCCTTTTTTGTAAACCGACCCGGTTTTAAGGTCAACCCACCCCGGTTTTGGAGCCAACCTACCCCGGTTTTTTTGCCCAACCACCCCCTTTTTAAGGGCCACCGGCCCCGGTTTAAACCGGGGCCGTTTTTCCGCGCAGCCGGGCCGTGTTTCCTGCTGGCCTGCCCCTCTATTCGATTCCAACTCGACCTATTTTAAACTCAACTGGAGATGGTTTTCGGCTCGGCCATTTTCCTGCAACCACCGCCCCCTGCCGGGCCTGGCGCCCATTTTGCTCTGACCCTGCTTCTGTCCGGGCTAATACGTCTTATCCGGCAAACAAAACCCCCTGCCTGCGGCCTTTTTTTGAGCCTTCGGCAGGGGGCAGCTGTCCCTCCGCCCTCAATAATTTTGCTTAACCATACGTGCAGTATGTTCGTAAATCTTGCTAACCACTTGCTAACGTTTGCTAACGAGTTTGCTAACGGACTATCCAAAAATCCAGTAAAATCAAGGGGTCTCTCCTGGACTGTTCTGGACTTCCAGCTCGTTCCAAAACCCCGGAAGCCTTGATTTTTAAGGCTTCACCACACCTGCAGCACAAAACATTTCAGGTAATACGTTTCCGGCGAAGCGAGAAGCATGGGGTGGTCTTTGGCCTGGCGGCGCATTTCCACCAGACGCAACTGCCGCCCTGCATCCCGGGCAGCATCCAGCAATACTTCCAGGAAGAGATCCTCGGTCATATGGTAAGAACAGGAGCAGGTAACCAGAAAACCACCTGAAGGTAACAGCTTCATGGCCCGCAAATTGATCTCCTTGTAGCCCCGGATGGCCCCTTCCAGCGCCTCTTTGGATTTGGTAAAGGCCGGCGGATCGAGAATAATTAAGTCAAACCGTTCCCCGGCCCGGTCCATGGCCCGCAGTTCATCGAAGGCGTTACCCTCCCGGAAGGTGCAAACCTGCCGGAACCCGTTCCGGGCCGCGTTTTCCCGGGCCATCTCCAGGGCGTCGCCCGCCACATCAATACCCAGCACCTCTCTGGCCCCGAAACGGGCGGCATAGACGGAAAAAGTGCCGGTGTGGCAAAAACAATCCAGTACCCGGGCTCCCCCGGCCAGCCCCTCCAGGGCCAGCCGGTTTTCCCGTTGATCTAAAAAATAGCCAGTCTTCTGCCCCCCGGCCAGGTCCACTAAAAAGCGCAACCCATTTTCTTCTATCTCCACTAATGGGTTAAAGGGGCCTTTAAGAAAGCCCGTCACCAGGGGCAGCCCCTCCAGTTCCCGCACCGGCACGTCGTTTCTTTCGTAGATACCGGCGGGATTTAATAGTTCATCCAGAAGCTCTACAATCGTATCTTTGTGCACGTCTATTCCCAGGGCCAGGGTCTGCACGGACAGGTAATCGCCAAACCGGTCCACGATCAGCGCGGGCAGAAAATCGGCCTCGGCAAAAACCAGGCGGCAGGCATTGGTATGCCGCACCACCCGGCGGCGGTATTCCAGGGCCGCCATTAAACGCCGGCGAAAAAACTCCCGGTCAATTTTTTCCCCCTGCTCCCGGGTGAAGAGGCGCACCAGAATTTGGGAGGAGGGGTTAATATAGCCCCGCCCCACAAACCGACCCCGGTGATCCACCACTTCCACCACATCGCCGGGGTTAAAATGACCGTGAATGTTCTCCACCTCGGTGCGGTAAACCCAGGGATGTCCGTTTAAGACCCGGTGATGCCGGCCCCGGGTCAGTTTAACTACTGGCATACAGTCACCTTCACCTGCTCCGTAAATGTTCAGTAACCCCGTTATGGTGCCGATGGTAGCGGTTTTGCTGAACAACTACCCTGCTCCGTAATTTAAAGACCTGTCCCCACCAGCCTCTGGGAACGTTTCTGCACTTCATGGTATACCTCTTCCTCGTCCATGGTCAGCACCTGTCTTTTCTCCATAACCACCCGGCCGTCTATGATGACCGTTTCCACATCCGCCGAACGGGCTGCGTAAACCAGGTGGGCCACCAGGTCATGCTTCGGGTAGAAATGGGGTTGGTCAAGGTTAATTAAAATAATATCCGCTTTATAACCGGGTTTAAGCAGGCCCACATCATGAAGTCCCAGCACCCGGGCACCGTTTGCCGTGGCCATGGACAGGGCATCAAAGGCAGCCAGGGCCGTGGGATCCATGGCGGCCACCTTCTGGAGCAGCGCCGCAGAACGCATCTCTTCCATCATATCCAGGTTATTGTTGCTGGCCGCCCCGTCGGTGCCCAGGCCCACCAGCGCTCCGGCGGCCAGCAAACGGGTCACCGGGGCAATACCGCTGGCCAGTTTCATATTGCTTTCAGGGTTATGGGCTATACCCACCTTCTTTTCGGCCAGAATGCGGATGTCGTTTTCATCGAGATGGACGCAATGGGCAGCCAGCACGGGAAACTCAAACAGGCCCACCTCATCCATGAGCACAACAGGTGTTTTGCCGTATTTCTGACGTATTTCCTCGATCTCAGCCCGGGTTTCCGCAATGTGGATGTGGATTCCCACCTTTAAATCGGCCGCCACTTCCATAACCCGGTGCAAAAAATCGGGCGGGCAGGTATAGGGGGCATGGGGTCCCAGCATGGTGGTAATGCGCCCCCCGGCCCGGCCATGCCAGTCACGGATAAAACGGCGGCTGTAATCCAGGGCCTCCCCCGCCCCAGGGGAAAGCCCAATCATCCCCCGGGACAGGCTGGCCCGTAAGCCCGCCTTTTCCACCGCCCGGGCTGCCTCGTCCATATGGAAGTACATATCGGCAAAGGTAGTGGTCCCGGACCGGATCATTTCCAGGCAGCACAGCATGGTACCCCAGTAAACATCTTCGGGCTCGAGCCGTTCTTCCACAGGCCAGATTTTCTCCTGCAGCCACTGCATTAAGGGCAGGTCGTCGGCATAACCGCGAAATAAAGTCATGGCCGCGTGGGTATGGCAGTTCACGAAGCCCGGCATGGCCAGCATACCCCGGGCGTCGATTACCCGGTCGAAGGTGCGCTCCGGGGAAACGCTCCCGGCCGGACCTACATGGGTAATATACTGCCCCTCAACAATTATTTCCCCGTTTGGCAACAGAGACTCAGGTTTTTCCATGGTCAGCACGGCGGCTCCGCGGATCAACATACCCATTATTAACTCCTCCAAACCCCAAAAACTTTTCTAAACTTTCGCGGGCAGAACTTGATACCGTCCCGGCAGGCCGGCCATACCTTACCGGTCGTTCACGGCGTAATTCCGTATGGCGGCCTGGCTGTAACTGTTCAGGTAAGAATCCCTCAATGCCTGCACCTCGTCCGGCGGTAAGATGGCGGGCTTTCCCACCAGATCGGCCCAGACATAAACTTTGGCCGATTTCTCCACTATCTGGCAGACCATAAATGCTTCTTCCAGGTTGCGCCCGACTCCGACAACGCCGTGGTTGGCCAGCAGTACCGCCCCCCGGTTTCCCAGAGCCTCCACTGCCGCCCGGGCCAGTTCCTCCGTACCAGCCCGGGCATAGCTGGCCACGGGCACACCATCGCCCACCGTCTGGGCCAGGTCCTCCAAAATAGGAGGGATAGGCTTGCGGGCCACGGCCAGGGCGCTGGCAAAAACACTGTGGGTGTGCATCACGGCATAGACGTCGGGACGGGCGCGGTAAATGGCCAGGTGCAGCTGGAATTCCGTGGAGGGGCGCCGCTCTCCCTCCACCACCCGGCCGTTCATGTCCATAACCACCATGTCCCGGGCCTGCATGGTGGCATAGGGTAAGCCGCTGGGCGTAATTACCACCAGGTTTTCCCTGGGAACCCGGGCGGAAAGATTGCCCCAGGTACCCGTCACCAGCCCGCTGGTGGCCATGCGCAGGCCCATTTTATATACCTGTTCTTTGTACTTTTCCGCTGCCACCGTCATGAAAAACCAATTCCTCCCCCTAACTGGACGGTCCTTGAGTTCATTCAACTTGCCAGCTCTGGATATAGGCCTCCTGGTCCGGTGTCAACCGGTCAATTTCAATGCCCAGGGAAGAAAGTTTCAGTTCCGCCACCTGCCGGTCCAACTCAGCCGGTACCAGGTATAGACGGGGCGCCAGGCGGTCTTTATTTTGCCAAATATAGCGGGCGGACAGGGCCTGCAGGGCAAAGGACATGTCCATGATCTCTGCCGGATGACCGTCCCCGGCGGCCAGATTCACCAGGCGCCCCTCCCCCAGGAGGTAAATGCGCCGCCCGCCGGGCAGGGTGAATTCTTCGATGTTCTGCCGCACCACCCGGCGGGAGACGGCCGCTGCGGCCAGCTCGGGCTTGTTGATCTCCACGTCAAAGTGGCCGGCATTGGCGAGAATGGCCCCGTCCTTCATGCGCCGGAAGTGCCTGCCCCTTAAAACATCGCGACAGCCGGTAACGGTGATGAAGATATCCCCGACCCCGGCAGCCTGCTCGCTTTTCATCACCAGGTAGCCGTCCATATATGCCTCCAGGGCCCTGACCGGGTCCACCTCACAGACCACTACTCTGGCGCCCAACCCGGCGGCACGCATGGCCACCCCCCTGCCGCACCAGCCGTAACCGAGCACCACCACCGTCTTACCGGCCACCAGCAAATTGGTGGTGCGCATGATACCGGCCCATACCGATTCCCCGGTCCCGTAGCGGTTATCAAAAAGGAACTTACACCGGGCATCGTTGACGGCAATCATGGGGAAAAGGAGTTTTCCTTCCCGCTCCATGGCTTTCAGGCGGGATACCCCGGTGGTGGTTTCCTCGCATCCCCCCACCACCCCGGAGGCCAGTTCACGACAGCTGGTGTGCAGCAGGTGAACCAGGTCACCGCCGTCATCAATAACCACGTGGGGGCGAATTTCCAGTACCTTAATCAGGTGATCTATATATTCCCGGTCGGTGGCGCCATGCCAGGCATAGACATGGATACCTGCCGCCGCCAGGGCCGCAGCCACGTCGTCCTGCGTAGAGAGGGGATTGGACCCGGAAATGGCCACCTGTGCCCCGCCGGCTTTGAGTACCTCGGCCAGGTAAGCCGTTTTGGCTTCCAGGTGAATGCTCATGGCCACCCGCACTCCAGCAAAGGGCTTTTCCCTTTCGAATTCCTCCCGGATGGCATTTAGAACCGGCATGTGGGCGCGCACCCAGTCTATCTTCAGTCTACCCCCGGAAGCCAGGTTAATATCACGCACTATATAATCCTGCATTTTCCTGCTCTCCTTAGAAAGTTTATGTTTCCACCGATGGAACAACACCATTACCCCGTACCAACTGCGCAAGACTTTCCCCGTAGGGCGGCCGGGCCACCCCCCGGTCGGTAACAATGGCCGTAACCAGCCGGGCCGGGGTAACATCAAAGGCGGGGTTCCACACCTTAACACCGGCGGGAGCCACCGGTACACCGGCCAGGTGGGTCACTTCTTCCGGCTCCCGCTCCTCAATGGGAATATCCTCACCACCGGCCAGGGAAAGGTCTATGGTGGACAGGGGGGCAGCCACATAAAAGGGCAGGCCGTGTTCTTTAGCCAGTACGGCCAGGCCGTAGGTGCCGATTTTGTTGGCCACGTCCCCGTTGGCCGCAATGCGGTCCGCCCCCACCACCACCAGGTCCACCATGCCCCGGGCCATAAGATAAGCGGCCATATTATCGGTGATCAGGGTAACCGGTATATTATCCTGAATCAACTCCCAGGTGGTAAGGCGTGCTCCCTGCAACAGGGGCCGGGTCTCACCGGCATAAACGCTCACCTGTTTTCCAGCTTCGTGGGCGGCCCGGATCACCCCCAGGGCAGTGCCGTAACCGGCCGTGGCCAGGGCGCCGGCATTGCAATGGGTAAGAATTCTCGCCCCGTGGGGGATTAACTCCTGGCCAAATTGCCCGATGCGCTTATTGCCCTCCAGATCCTCCCGGTAAATGGCGTGGGCTTCGTTTATTAAAAGCTCCATTAATTCTTCCGGGTCCGTAGCCGGTGAAGCCTCCAGGCGAGTGAGCAGGCGGTTTAAGGCCCAGGTGAGGTTGACGGCCGTGGGCCGGGTGGAGGCAAGAGCAGCGGCTACCTCCCGGCTCCTGGCAATCAGCTCCTCGCGGCTCCCTGCCCCCGCTGCCAGCACCCCCAGCACCAGGCCGTAGGCCGCCGCCGCCCCGATGGCCGGCGCCCCCCGCACCCGCAAGCTACGAATGGCTTCAGCTACAGTTTCGTGATCCCGGCAGTGGATATATTCCACCATACCGGGCAATTTTGTTTGATCCAGGAGCACCAGCGTCCCGTTCTCCCAGCGCATGGTGTCCAAGGTGCCCACCCCTTCCATTATTTCACGGCCGAAGGATCCAGCGGTGAGTCATGACACAGGCAGGTACGCTCCGGGTCTAAAAGTTCAATGGCCCGCATAACCAGCCGGCGCAGGTTACCCACATTTTCGGCCATCACGTCCACCACTTCCTGGTGGGAGAGACGGGTGGGCGAAATACCTGCAGCAAAATTGGTCACCATGGCAATGGTGGCGTAACACATACCCGCCTCCCGGGCCAGGACCACCTCGGGCACACTGGTCATGCCCACCAGATCCCCGCCCAGCTGCCGGAACATGCGGATCTCGGCCGGGGTTTCAAACCGCGGCCCCTCGGTACAAACATAGGTACCTCTGGCATGATGCTCCAGTTCCAGCTCCTGTGCGGCCCGGGCCAGCGTCATCCGCAATTCCGGGCAATAGGGGTCAGTCATATCCAGGTGCACTACCCCTTTTTCTACAAAAGTCTGGACCCGGGATCTGGTAAAATCCAGGAACTGGTCGACAAAAACAAACTGCCTGGGCTTCATCTCCAGATTCAAAGAACCCACGGCAGCCGTGGCAAAGACGTTTTTCACCCCCAGCTGCCTGAGACCCCAAATGTTGGCCCGGTAGTTAACCAGGTGGGGGGGCACCGAGTGGTCTTCCCCGTGCCGGGCCATAAAGGCCACCTCCCTGCCCCGGTAGGTACCGATTTTTACCCAGGCCGGACCAAAGGGGGTTTCCAGGCGTTTTTGGCGAACATCGCTTAAAATATTGGGATCGTACACTCCCGTCCCGCCAATGATGGCTATGCGTACAGCCATGACAAGACCTCCATAGTAGTATTCCCCGGTAGAAAGCACACGGCTGTCCAACAGGGGTTTGTATTTAGCCTTCATTCCAACCTTACCTACTATTCGCCTTTCTCCCTTACTTTCCTTTTTAACGCATAGAAAATATTGGCCCACCAAAGAAGTCATTGACAGCACCAGAAAGTGGGGTCTAAAATCGTAATATAACGATTATACGATAGCAGGTGGTATTATGGGAAATATTCAGCAATATGAAGAAAAAGCCGAGCTTCTAAAAGCCCTGGCCCATCCCATCCGGTTATGTATCGTAGACGGGCTGATCAATAATGAATGTAACGTGACCAAAATGCGCACATGCCTGGATTTACCACAATCGACCGTCTCCCAACATCTGGGCATTCTCAAATCCCGGGGAATCATTCAGGGCCGGCGCAGAGGAACGGAAATCTGTTACACCGTAACCAATGAACTGGTTAAAGATTTAATGAAAGTCTTGAATTGCTTGAAGTGAACCAGTAACGGGCCGGGTAAACATCACCCGGCCGTTCTTTCAGATAACAGGTCAAGGGACAGCATCGCATAACCGGGATTTTAAGCGTAAATACTAAATATTGAGGTGGTTCTGGTTGTCTCTTCTAAGCGAACAGGAAATCCTTAATAATGCCCTCAAACTGGCCCTGGACATGGAGCAACACCGGCAGGCCAAATATGCCTTTCTGGCCCGCAATGCCCGGGATAAAAAGTTAAAGAATCTCTTCGGCAGCTTTGCCGTGGCCGGCCGCCGGCATATTGCGATGCTCAAGACGGAAATGAAGAATTTTAACATCCGTTGAGGTGCCAAAAGCAGTGAACAAGCTGGATTTGCTGTACGATGTCCTGGCCGACAAGATGTGGAGCCAGACCTTTTACAACGAACAAATGCTCATGATGGTCAATCCGGTAGCCCGGGAACTTTTTAGACGTTTAAGGGATGAAGAAGCCCAGCATGTGCTGGCCTTGCGCACGGAAATAATCGCCCTGGAATCCAATCCTTTTCCCGTAAACAAAATCCTGCCCGGGCTGGAGGCCCATCCGCGTTTCCGGCTGTAACCCCACCAGCTGCATCCTTGTGGGAAACACCATTAATATTGAATTTTTTTGATTACCAGCAGCCACAGCACTACTGCCAGGGCCACTCCCAAAGAAAAAACGGTAAAGGTAAAAAGATTGACCAGCATCACTATCCCCCAATATCCCCCAATGCAAATCGGTGACCAAAGTTGTTTCGGCTATTCCCGTCGCGTAATCAGAAAGCCACGCCCAGCACCGGGCTCGCCCTGGTGTCCACGGGGAACCAGCGGCTTTTGGGAGCGCCGCATTGGTGGAGCTAACGCCAGCCCAACCGCTGGCTCTCCACCACCCAGGCCAGGCTGACAAAGGCCAGCAGATCTACCAGTAAACTGGCAGTGTGACTCCAGTGGACGTACTCCAGGACGCCGGCCAGCAGGTACATATGTTCTTCTAACAGGAAAAGGCCGGAAAAAGCCAGGATGTGCAGTCCCTGGAGCAAGCGGGTAGAAGGAAGATACTGTCCGAAAAGAGCTCCCATGGTAAATACCGGGCCAAAGGTAAAAAACGCAGAGGATTCAAAGATGGGTAACATGAGTTCAGATACCTGGTACAGGTTCAGGTGGTGGCCTAAAAGATCAGTGAAAAGCTGAAAAACCACAGCCGCCACCCCCCCCATCAAAAGGGGCACATACCCCCGGCGGTCTGCCAGGACCAAAAAAACCAGCCAGCTGATCACAAAGGTTATTAGCCAGGGCACGGTTGACTGCCTCCTCGGGCATCTTTCATTTTTTGCTGTCTACCCGCCTTCCCGCACACTCGACCCCGTTTTGAGGAAATTTTAATCTCGCCTTCAATATCATAATATCCCCTGCCGCAACGAACACTATGAGTATAGTGAATGAAAAAGTCGCAAATTTGTATTTTTATGGCTTGATCCCCAGGTATTACAATAACATTTGGGAGATGATCGATGTTGCGCGTGGCCATTATCGGCGCCGGGCCCAGCGGTCTGGCCTGCGCCCTGGAATTGCAAAGGCTGGGTATAAAACCGGTTATTTTTGAACGTTACCACCGCATTGGTCTGCCGGTAGAACGGGTGGATATACTTATGCACCTGGCCTGGCGCCCGGTCAAGGACCAGCTGGCCTATCTGACTCGTTGTTGCCACCTCCCAGTTACCTCCCTGGGGCCTCTGCGCACCATCGTCATGCACAGCCACAGCCACCGGTCGGTCATCCAGGCCCGGTGCCTGGGTTACTTCGTTCACCGGGGACGCTCCCCCCTCTCCCTGGAAAACCAGCTGGCGGCCCGGCTTACCGTCCCGTTCATTCTCCAGACCATTGCCGATCCGCTGGCTCTGGCCCGGGAATTTGACTGGGTGGTGGCCGCCACGGGAGACAGCAAACCCGCCCGCCAGTTAGGCTTGTGGCAGGAATTTTCTAACGTAGCCATTAGGGGAGCCACGGTACTGGGACAGTTTGATCCCCACACCTCTCATATGTTCTGGGATACCCGTTACGCCGGGCACGGATATGGCCTCCTGACCCCTTTTGACCGGGGCCGGGCCTGTATGCTCCTTGCGGTTGGAGACATTCAATCCAGGGAGATGGATGATTACTGGGAACTTTTTCTGGAATCCGAAAAACTACATTATCCCATTGTGGAAACCCATGATCAGGAATTTCACTGCGGCCGGGCCACCCGTCATCAGCTGGGCAACATCCTCCTGGTGGGCAACAGCGGCGGCTTTGTCAGCAGTCTTTTGGGCCTGGGCCTTTTTTCCGGAATGATCAGCGGAGTACTGGCTGCCCGGGCCATAGCCGGTAAGGGGGATTATGAAAGGTTGATCGCGCCCCTGATCCGGCGTATCAACGAGCTAAACGAACTGCGCTTCCGCCTGGACAGGCTGGACAACCACGACCTGGACCGCCTGGTATGGGCTCTGGGAATGCCGGGCATAAAGCATCTGGTTTATCATTCCGGATTGGACGTAATTCCCTTCGTCCATGGCCTTATTTCAAGGTTGAACAAATTACCTTTTACGTTGAAATCCCCGCACCCACGCCGCCACCAAAAGAAACAGGGGTAGTAACAATGTATGAAACAGAGAGTCACCGGGAAAAACCTTCATCTCCAGGGTAATAAAATCACTTAAGGAATGAAAGCCCATCAACGAAAAGACAACCATCCAAATTCCCACCGGAGCCACCAGGGGGCGGTAACTGGACAGGCCCAGCCACTGGGCCAGTCCCAGAACCACCACATAGTAAATCAGGGCCAGCTTTAAAAAAATACCTCCCATCCAAACCGCCATGATCACCACATCCAGGTGGGTAATCGCGTGACCAAGTTTGATGGACCGCACCATCTCCAGGGCCGGGAAGTTCATGACGGCGGTAACCTCCGGGCTAAAAAGACCGATGGCCAGCACGCCAATTTGCATTGCCACCCCTAAACCCAGAATCGCCCATAAGCCGCTTATCCCGACCCGGGGCTGGTCATTTACGCAGGGATAGAGCATCAGCACTATAACCATTTCAGCTATAGTACTTGCTATAATGATACCTCCCCAATTGACCGGGCCGAGGCCGCGTTCCAATACCGGCAGGTAGCGGGCAAAATCCACATTGGGCAAAGAACCGAAACCCACAAAAAGCAGCACCCCCAATCCCAGGGGAAGCAGCATTTCGTTTACCCGGGCAATTACTTCCAGACCGCCGAAAACGGCATATCCAGCCACCAGTACCAGGCTGCCGGCAAAAACCACCAGAGGCGTATAGGACATAAAGGCCGTGGCCATGATATCGGCCATCATACGGGTGGCGCTTGCCCCCCCAAAAAAGAAAAAAATAATAAAAATCAATCCGACAGCCCCTCCCAGCCAGCGGCCGAGAATTTGTCTGCTATAATGAATCACCGTTTGGTCTGGAAAACGGGAGGCCAGGGCTAAGGCCACCATCCAGGTAATCAGAGCATAAAAGACTGAGAGAATTACCGAAAGCCAGGCATCCCGCCCGGCCACTTTGGCCACCACCGCCGGCACGAAAACATCAATGGTCGAAACGACCAGAGTAAAGAGCAGCATGGCCATCTGATGGGAGGAAATCTGCTCCTTTACAATGAGGTTACCGCCTCCCCCCTGACCCACCTGGCTACATCCCCCTCTCATTTCCATATATTGTGCGTCAGGGCCATTACAACTATGCATGGCTTTTGTGTTTAAGAAACCAGGATGGGGATACTAAGGTACAGGTTCTACTTGCTATGGGGAGGGACCTTCATGCCCCGGATAGCCATTATCGGTGCCGGCATTTCCGGCCTGGCCTGTGCCCTGGAACTGGAGCGCCACGGCATTACCCCGGCCATTTTTGAGCAGCGTTCCCGCCCGGGAGAGCTTTTTTCCCACGTAGCTGGTACGTTACAGCTCATGAGCCGGCCAATCCAGGACCAGGTGGCTTTTTTGCACAACCACTTGCATCTACCCGTAAAACCCCTGGCACCCTTAAGGAGAATCATCATGCACACGCCCAACACCACCCGCAGTATTACCGGCCATCTGGGCTATTTCTTCTTGCGGGGGCAGGACGAAGGATCCACGGAAAGCCAGCTTTATTCACTCCTGAAAACCCCGGTATTTTATAACCATTATGCCGACTGGCGGATTCTAGCCCACCACTATGATTACGTAGTGGTGGGCGACGGCATACAGCAGGTCCCCCGCATCTTAGGCTGCTGGCAGGACATTTTGAAAACCTGGGTGCGGGGGGCGGTGGTCCTGGGGAATTTTGATCCCAATACGCTGATTATGTGGATAAATACCAGATACTGCCGCAGTGCCTATGCCTATCTCACTCCTTTTGATTCCCGCCGGGCTTCGTTAGTTTTGATTGTCAGCGAAAGCAACGGTGATGAGATCGAAGAAAAATGGCGTCTTTTCTGGGAAGTTGAGGGACTGGATTACCAAATAGTAGAGAGTTTTTCCATTCAACACATCAGCGGTTACTGCTATCCGCCACAGGTGGGCAATGTCATCCTGGTGGGAAATGCCGGCGGATTTATGGAGCCCTTTTTAGGCTTCGGGCTCATGGCTGCCTTGAGAAGCGGCATTTACGCCGGCCGGGCACTGGCCCGGGGGGAGTCTTATACCAACCTGACGTACGATTTACGCCAGCAGATTATTCACGCCCTGGCTTTACGCAGGGTGCTCAACGGCATGACCAACGCGGATTACGACCGCCTGGTCAACCTGTTGACCGCGCCGGGGATCAGGCAACTCATTTACAACACCAACATCGACGTTTTAAAATACACCACTGTCTTACTGGACCAGCTGGAACGGCTAAAGCAGAAAATCCGGCCCCGGATGTAATGGATATTAACGGCGGTTTTTCCTGAAATTATCCTTAATATTTAAAAAAGAAAAACCAGGCCCTCTTGCCCGGTTATTTTGTTCACCTCTCAAAAAGGGCGGTTACAAACTCCTGGGGGTTAAAGGGGCGCAGGTCCTCCACCCCTTCGCCTATGCCAATGAACTTCACCGGTATATCCAGGATCTGGCGGATGCCGATAATGACCCCGCCTTTGGCGGTACCGTCGAGCTTGGTCAGGACGATGCCCGTCACACCGGTAGCTTCACCAAACAACCGGGCCTGGGAAATGGCATTTTGCCCGGTGGTGGCGTCCAGCACCAGCAGGACCTCGTGGGGTGCCCCGGGCAGTTCACGGCCCAGCACCCGGCGGACTTTTTTCAGCTCTTCCATCAGGTTGCTTTTGGTGTGCAGGCGTCCGGCAGTATCAATAATGAGCATGTCCATCTTGCGCGCCCGGGCCGCCTGCAGGGCGTCATAGGCCACGGCTGCCGGATCGGCCCCTTCTTTATGCTTGATCACGTCCACTCCCACCCGCTGTCCCCAGATCTCCAGCTGGTCGATGGCCGCCGCCCGGAAGGTATCTGCCGCCGCCAGAAGTACCCGTTCCCCGCGGGACTTGTAGTAATGTGCCAGTTTACCAATGGTGGTCGTCTTGCCCACGCCATTGACTCCCACCACCAGGATTACTGTGGGGGGACCACCCCGGTTAAGGGAGTTCTCGCCCGCACTTAAGGTGTTCCGAACAAGCTCCTGCAAGAGGGGTTTTAACTGCTCCGGATCCCTGATCTTCCGTTCCCTGACCTGGCAGCGCAGGGTCTCCATCAACTCCAGGGCCGTTTCCACCCCTACGTCGGCGGCAATCAGCGCTTCCTCCAGTTCCTCATAAAGATTTTCATCAATGGCCTGGCGCCCGGTAATGAGACTTTCAATCTTCTCCACCAGACCCTGGCGGGTTTTGGCTAAACTCTCTTTCAGGCGGTTTAAAAACCCCATCCCTCCAACCCTCCTACTGCTCTTTCCCCTGGAGATACCCCAGCCTGGCCAGTGCCCGGCAGGCAGCCTGTTGTTCAGCCTCTTTTTTGGAACGTCCCTGTCCCCGGCCCATCTCCTTACCCCCCAAATATACTGCGGCAGTAAAGGTTTTGTGATGATCGGGACCTTCCTCGTGTAAAATGGCGTAACTGATGCTTACACTACCTTCCTTCTGCAGGATTTCCTGCAATTCGGTTTTGTAATCCCGCTCCACGCGCCCTTCCAGCACATCTTTAATCACCGGTTCGAGGTATAAAAGGGCCACCCTCCTGGCCACCGTTAATCCCTGATCCAGGTAAATGGCCCCCAACAGGGCTTCAAAGGCATCAGCCAGAATGGAGGGGCGCTCGCGCCCCCCCGAGCGTTCCTCCCCGCGGCCCATGTAAAGACAGGATCCCAGCTCCAGTTCCCGGGCCGTCCGGGCCAGGGAAGGCTCACAGACCACCGCCGCCCGCAACCGGGTTAATTCCCCTTCGCTGTGCCCCGGATAGGTGCGGTAGAGATAGTCGCTGACCACCAGCTCCAGCACTGCATCGCCCAGGAACTCCAGCCGCTGGTTGTTTTCCTGGCTCCGCAAGTTTTTTTCGTAGGCATAGGAGCCATGGGTCAGGGCCAGGCGCAATAAATCTTCATTTTGCCAGCAAAACCCCAGCCGTTCCTTTAATGCGCTGATGTTTTGTTCGATATCCGTCATTTCATCACCCGTTTTTTAGCCGTGAAATTTGCGGAATATAAGGGTAGCGTTGTGTCCCCCGAAACCAAAGGAGTTGCTCAAGGCCACCTCCACCGGAACCTGGCGGGCCTGGTTGGGCACATAGTCCAGGTCGCATTCCGGATCCGGTTCCTCGTAGTTAATGGTCGGCGGAATAATCCCCCGGTGAATGGCCAGCACGCAGGCCACCGCTTCCAGACCACCGGCCGCTCCCAGGAGGTGGCCGGTCATGGACTTGGTGGAACTGACGGCCAGCCGGTAAGCATGGGCCCCAAAAACCCGTTTAATGGCCACTGTCTCCAGCCTGTCTCCCAGGGGGGTGGAGGTGCCGTGAGCGTTGATATAATCCACCTTTTCCGGCGGCAGGCCGGCATCTTTGAGAGCCAATTCCATGGATAAAGACGCGCCGCTTCCTTCGGGATCGGGCGCCGTAATGTGGTAGGCGTCGCAGCTGGTACCGTAACCCAACACCTCGGCGTAAATGCGGGCCTTTCGTCTTTGGGCGTGCTCCAGGGTCTCCAGGATCAGGATGGCCGCACCTTCACCAATGACAAAACCATCCCGCCCGGCATCAAAGGGCCGGCTGGCCTTTTCCGGCTGCTCATTCCGGGTAGAAAGAGCCTTCATGGCCGAAAAACCGGCCACCGACAGGGGAGTAATGGGTGCCTCGCTGCCGCCGGTAATCATTACATCCGCATGGCCCCACTGGAGCAGGCGAAAGGCGTCGCCCACGGCATGACTGCTGGAGGCACAGGCGCTGGTGACGGTTAAGTTGCAACCCCGCAGCCGGTGGGTAATGGCAATCTGCCCTGCCCCCATGTTGGCAATCATCATAGGGATGAAAAAGGGGCTCACCCGTCCCGGCCCGCGATTTAAGAGCACCTGGTACTGCTCTTCCAGCGTTTCAATGCCGCCAATACCCGAGCCCAAAATAACGCCGACCCGGTCCCTGTCCACCTGCTCCAGGTCAAGACCGGCATCTTCCAGGGCCATGTTTGTGGCGGCCAGGGCAAACTGGGTAAAGCGATCCATGCGCCGGGCTTCTTTCCTATCCATATACCGGGTGGGGTCAAAATCCTTTACCTCGGCGGCAAAGCGGGTATCGTAGCCACTGGCATCAAAGCGGGTGATGGGCCCCACACCGCTTTTCCCTGCCGTGAGATTGGCCCAGAAAGTTTCCACACCGGCACCCACCGGGGATATTATGCCCACACCGGTTACCACAACTCTATTGGACAAAACCTTACCTCCTTAAGCGATTCATAAAAGCAATATTTAAAAACATATTTCAAAAAGTCCCGCGGGGTGCGCGGGACCTGGGATTTTACTTATAAATGCTCCTGGATATATCTGACGGCCTCACCTACAGTGCGGATCTTCTCCGCGTCCTCATCGGGAATAGTTAGATCAAACTCCTCTTCGAGAGCCATCACCAGTTCCACAATGTCCAGGGAGTCAGCCCCCAAATCTTCAATAAAGGATGCTTCCATGGTCACTTCGGATTCATCTACCCCCAGCTGCTCCACAATGATGGATTTAACCTTCTCAAAAACAGACAAACCTTTCACCTCCTTCCACTGCATCCCTCACTAACTTTATGTAGTCAGCTTACATGGTTAGACCGCCATCAACGACAATGGTCTGCCCGGTGATATATCCCGCCGCATCGCTGGCCAGGAAAACCACCGCCGCCGCTACCTCTTCGGGCTGGCCGAAACGTCCCAGTGCCACCCGGCTGAGCATCTTTTCCCGAACAGCCTCGGACAGGGAGTCAGTCATATCGGTAAGGATGAATCCCGGCGCCACGGCGTTAACCGTGATGTTCCGGGAACCCAGCTCTCTGGCCACCGCTTTGGTCAGCCCGATGAGCCCGGCCTTGCTGGCGGCATAGTTGGCCTGGCCGGCGTTGCCCGTAATACCAACCACTGAGCTGACATTGATAATTCGCCCCCAGCGGGCTTTCATCATCAACCGGGAAGCCGCCCGGATGGTATTGAAAGCACCTTTCAAATTCACGTCCAGAACCCGGTTCCAGTCCTCATCCGTAAGGCGCATCACCAGGTTATCCCGGGTGATTCCGGCATTGTTCACCAGAATATGCAGCCCGCCCAGTTGCCCGGCAGCCATATTAACCAGTTTTGCCGCTTCAGATGGGATGGAAACATCTGCCTGGCAGGCTACTGCCTGCCGGCCCATTTCCCGGATTTGGGAAACCACTTCCCCGGCGGCGGCGGCCTGCCCGTGAAAGTTTACCACCACGTCCGCCCCGGCCCGGGCCAAAGCCAGGGCAATACTGCGGCCGATGCCCCGGGAAGCGCCGGTAACAATGGCTTTTTTACCGTCAAGTAACATTTTAGCTAACCTCCTTAAGGCATGCAAGGACTTTTTCCAGGGAATCCGGATCCTGGACCGACCAGCAGTCTACCTGACGGTTAATCTTGCGCAGGAGGCCGCATAACACCGTTCCGGGACCTACCTCGATAAAGGTTGTGATGCCGTCCCCAATGAGCCGCCGCATACTTTCCTCCCAGCGCACCGGACTGTAAACCTGCTCCACCAGAAGCCTTTTTACGTCTTCTCTGGAGGTGACATAATCGGCAGTAACATTGGCCACTACGGGAAATTGGGGGTCGGCCATGGTCACCTGCTCCAGCTCCCGGGCCAGTTTCTCCCCGGCCGGGCGCATCAGGCTGGAGTGGAAGGGGGCACTCACGGCCAGGGGAACGCAACGCCTGGCCCCTGCCTCTCTGGCCAGCATTGATGCCCGCTCCAAAGCGTGTGTCTCCCCGGCAATGACCACCTGACCGGGACAGTTGAGGTTAACCGCCTCCACAATCCCGGCATCAGATGCCTGGCGGCAGATCTCCTCCACCTTAGGTACATCCAGGCCCAGGATGGCCGTCATCCCCCCGGTTCCCAGGGGTACTGCTTCCTGCATGAACTGACCCCGCTTGCGCACTATCCTCACGGCATCGGCAAAGGTTAATGCCCCCGCCGCTACCAGGGCGCTGTATTCCCCCAGGCTGTGGCCGGCAGCTACTGCCGGTACCACCCCTCTTTCCTGGAGCACCCGCAGACAGGCCACACTCACGGTGAGGATGGCCGGCTGGGCATTCACGGTATGCTGCAATTCCTCTGCGGGGCCATCAAAACACAAGCGGCTTAAGGAAAAGCCCAAAGAGGCATCGGCTTCTTCAAAAACGCGCCGGGCAGCGGGAAAACATTCACACATCTGACGGCCCATACCCACATACTGGGACCCCTGGCCGGGAAAGATAAAAGCCAGCTTCATTCCCGGGTCACCACCCACTGGGGTGCGGCGGATAGCAGGGCTGCCGCGCCGCGCACCACTTCGAGAACAATTTCCCGGGCGGGCTGAATTTCCCGCACCATGGCCGCCACCTGTCCGGCCATCACCGAACCGTATTCCACATCCCCGTCCACCATGGCCGCCCGCAACTTCCCCACGCCCAGCTTCTCCAGTTCTTCCGGCGGAGCGCAGCGGCTTTCCAGCTCTTCAAACTGCCTGCTTAATTTGTTGCGCAATACCCGGACCGGATGGCCTGTGGGCCGGCCGGTGACCACGGTATCCCGGTCCTTAGCCTTAATGACCATTTCTTTTACTGCCGGGTGAATGGTACACTCGGCAGCACACATGAAACGGGTACCCATCTGCACACCCTGCGCCCCCAGCATGAGGGCCGCCGCCAGCCCCCGGCCGTCATAAATACCGCCGGCGGCAATTACAGGAATATCCACCGCATCCACAACCTGCGGGACCAGGGGCAGTGTGCACAGCTCACCCACATGGCCGCCGCTCTCCATCCCCTCGGCAATGAGAGCGTCCACACCGCTTTTGGCCAGGCGCCTGGCCAGAGCCACCGAAGCCACCACCGGAATTACCCGGATGCCCGCAGCCTGCAAAGCGGGAAGATACTTGCCCGGATTGCCCGCCCCGGTAGTAATTACCGCAACCCGTTCTTCCAAAAGCACCTGCATTACTTCGTCCACAAAGGGCGAGCGCAGCATCACATTTACTCCGAAGGGCTTACCGGTCAATTTCCGGGCCAGGCGCACCTGCTCCCGCACCCACTCACCGGGAGCCTGACCCGAACCAATGATCCCCAAACCGCCGGCCTCACTGACTGCCGCCGCCAGCTCGGCGGTGGAAACCCAGGCCATTCCCCCCTGGATGATGGGATATTCAATTCCCAGTAAATCACAAAGTTTTGTGCGGATAATGGTTATCCGTCTCCCTTCTCAAAGGGTTGTTGATGATGATCATACCACCGCAACAAAGTCGCTCCCCACGTAAGCCCGGCACCAAAGGCCACCAGCACCACATGATCGCCGTCTCTGATCCGTCCTGCCTGTAAAGCTTCGTGCAAAGCCACGGGAATGGAAGCGGCGGAAGTGTTTCCGTAACGATCCACATTGATCCACACCCGCTCCAAAGGCAGGTCCAATCTTTTGGCCGCAGCCTCAATAATGCGGATGTTGGCCTGGTGGGGAATTAAAAAATCCAGCTGCTCCGGGGCAAGACCGGCTGCCTGCAAAACTTCCAGACAGCTTTCCTCCATCACCTTAACCGCAAATTTAAATACTTCCCGGCCATGCATATGGATGAAGTGCTGATTGTTAGCCACCGTTTCCGGTGAGGCAGGGCAACGGGAAAGCCCGGCCGGCAGGCTGAGCAACGGCCCCCCTGCTCCTTCCGAACCCAGACGGGTGGCCAGGATGCCGTAACCCTCCGGTACCGGCCCGATAACCACTGCTCCCGCACCATCACCAAACAGGACACAGGTGTTGCGATCCTGCCAGTTTACCAGCCTGCTCAATGCTTCCGTACCAATCACCAGCACCGCTTTAGCCGCCCCGGTGGCAACAAATTGACCTCCACAGGCCAGGGCGTATATAAAACCGGTACATCCGGCCTGGACATCAAAGGCCCCCGCCTTTTTTGCCCCCAGGGCATGCTGCACCAGGCAGGCCGTAGCCGGGAACAGCATGTCCGGGCTGTTGGTAGCGACGACAATTAAATCAATTTCCTCCACGGAGATCCCGGCATCCTGTATGGCCTGCCGGGCGGCCAGAATGGCCAGATCGGAAGCGGCTTCGTGGTCGGCCACAATATGTCTTTCCCGAATACCGGTACGGGTGCGGATCCATTCGTCACTGGTGTCCACCATACGCTCCAGATCCCTGTTGGTCAGCACCCGTTCGGGTACATAAATGCCCGTGCCCAGAATTCCCACGGGCAGAACCCTTTCGGACATTAATTTATCCCCACTTTCTGCTCCTCCGCAATCTCTTCAATGCTGCTCTGAATGGCGCTTACCAGCCCGGCTTCCACCGCCTCCCTGGCCCTTTTAATGGCATTTTTAATGGCCCGGGCAGTGGAACTGCCGTGGCAAATAATCGATACCCCGTTCACTCCTAATAGAGGAGCGCCGCCATACTCGGCATAATCTATCCTTCTTTCGAAACACTTTAGGGCAGGGATGGCCATGACCGTACCCATTTTGGCCAGCCAGCTCCTGGTTACTTCCTCCTTGATCATCCCAAGCAGTGCCGCTGCCAGACCCTCTCCGGCCTTTAAAACAATGTTGCCGACAAACCCGTCACAAACCACCACGTCCACCGTGCCGGCAAAGATATCCCGCCCCTCCACGTTGCCGATAAAATTAATTTTAGCCTGGCGCAGGAGGGGAAAGGTGGCCAGGGTGAGCTCGTTGCCCTTTGTTTCTTCTTCCCCCACATTTAAAAGGCCAACCCGGGGCCGGGGAACGCCAAGGATCTTTTCGGCATACAGGGAACCCATAATGGCAAACTGCAGTAGATGGTGGGGCTTGCAATCCACGTTGGCTCCCGCATCTAAAAGGACCGTGGTTCCTCCCCGCCGGGGTAAGATACTGGCTATGGCCGGCCGGTCAATCCCCTGGATGCGACCCAAACCCAGCAGGGAAGCTGCCATGGCCGCTCCCGTGCTGCCGGCAGAAACCAGGGCCGCTGCCGACCCTTCTTTAACCAGCCTGACCGCCTGCACAATGGAAGACTGTTTCTTTTTCCGGACCGCTACGGCCGGCTGTTCCCCCATGGCAATAATTTCCGGAGCGTGAAAAACCTCAATATGATCCGGGAGTGACTGGCCCAGTTCGGCCAGAATTTTCTCCCGGTCCCCCACCAGGATGATCTCCTGGCGGTATTCCCGTGCCGCTTCCACTGCCCCCCGTACAATTTCCGCCGGCGCATGGTCACCGCCCATGGCATCAACGGCAATTTTCACCGCCGCCAGACCTCCTCTGCTATGGCAAAGATGAGAAATTTGCCTTCCAGCACTATTTCGTTATTTACCCGCGAGGCAACCCTTACCATATATTTATTGCCTTTTTTACGCCGTACAAACGCCCTGGCTACCACCTTTTCCCCACAGTAGACCGGGCGCCGGAAGCTGACCTTGGTGGTACCGGTAAGGGCTACCTCGGCATCGCACAGAGCCACGGCCAGGGAGTTGGCCTGGGCAAACAAATAATGCCCCCGGGCTACACGGGTACGTTTAAGGGTCATTTGTTCGGTAATGGTCAAGACAGAAACGCCAGATTTTCCAATGTTTAGCTCTACCAGCTCACCGACCAGATCGGCTTCGCTCAAAGCGCGGAGCTGGCCGTAAACACCCCGGGCCACCTGTTCCAAACGCTCGCGTTTTTCGGGAATATGTAACTCACTGCGATCCAGCCGGATGGTCTGCACGCTGACCCCGAGAATGGCGGCCAGATCCTCATCGGTGAGAAAAGGGTTGCCGGCCAGATAGCGGGAAACCAATCGCTGGCGATTAAGCTTGGCGGAATGACCTCTGGACATCAGCCATCACCATGAAAATTTAGGACCAGGTACTAAAATAAGTATAGCGGCAATGGGCAAATAAAGCAACTCTGAAAGGCAAAAAATTTTCCGGTGCAGGCGGGGCACCAGCACCCGCTTGACCGGAACCGCGATTCTAATCAGAAATGCATTGAGTTATTGAGTATATTTGCAACCGGATAACTACTGAACTTTAACCACTGCTTTTGCTTTGTAA
Source organism: Desulfovirgula sp. (assembly GCA_020725525.1). Taxonomy (GTDB): domain Bacteria; phylum Bacillota; class Desulfotomaculia; order Desulfotomaculales; family Desulfovirgulaceae; genus Desulfofundulus. The sequence continues at coordinate 35,693 of DYEX01000127.1, read as the reverse complement.
TACCCACATTCAGGGCAAACCCGGTGAGGCACAATCAGGGCACGGCACTGGGGACAACGCACCAATCCCGGAGCCTCTATCTTCCAGTGGGCCCGCCGCATTCTGGCCCGCCGCTTAGAAGTCTTCCTTTTCGGTACACCCATACCACTCCACCCCCCTTTAACCAAAGGTTACCGGTTGCTGTCCTTAAACATGTCCTTGAGTATCATCAGGCGCGGGTCCACATCTTCCCCGGAACAGGCACAGGGTGCCATGTTCAGGTTCTGGCCACACCGGGGACAGAGACCGCGGCAGCCCTCATCACAAAGGAAACGCATGGGCAATACCAGCAAAATACTCTTAAGCACCTCCGGCGTAATATCCAGGACATCGCCGGAAAAGGGGATCCATTCCTGGTACTCTTCTTTAGCTGGATCTACAACAGCTATCCCTTCACTGTCCGCAGGATAGTATACCTCGCTCAGCATAGCCTCCACCGGCAAGCGAAAAGGCTCCAAACAGCGGGCACAACGGACTTCCAGGGTACCCTTGACCTCCCCCTCCACCAAAAGGGCTTTCCCGGTATTACCAATCTCCAGGGACACCCGGGCAGGGCCATCAAAGCTCAACCTCTCCCCGTGGAATTCCAGTTCCGGCAATGGAGAAGAAAGTTCCAGCTGTATGCTTTCCCCGGGGCTCTTTTTTAAATCCGCCACATCAATACGCATGTCAAGCACCCCTTAATTTAACAAAACTCATTATATAGGGGTGTCGTCCCTTTGTCAAGGCAAATGCCTGGGCAGCCCGCCCTCAATGGCACTAAAAACACCGCCGGTTGCCTGGCCGGCGGTGCAGCTGCTGGCCTATAATTAGCGCAACGCCTCCACAATGGCCTCCCACTGGCAATACTGTTCCACGTTTTCCAGGGCTACTTTAATACCGGTGGTGTCGCCCGGTTTTAAGCGACGGGTCAGCTGGCTGATCTTCTCTATGGTCGTATACGTATCATAATGAACCAGGATTAGCGGTACACCCTTTTCCTGCGCCCGGGCAACAACCTTTACATCGGGATAGAGGCCGCCGGTCAGGATGAGCACCGAGGTGCTGGTTTCCAGGGCAGCCAGGGCCACGTCGGCCCGGTCGCCACCCAGAATCACCGCCTTATCGGCAGTGCGGCGGAAATAGGTCAGGGCGCTCTCGGCGGTCATGGCGCCCACCACCACATCCTCCACCAAACGCTTCAAGTTCTCACCACCGGTGAGAATTTCTCCGCCCAGGACCTCATAATATTCTTCCACGGTGGGGGAAGCGATTTCTGCACGGCGGGGGATCACACCCAGCGTACGGTAACCATTCTCCTCCAGGATGGGCCGGTAGATACCTTCGGTCTTGGCCAAAAAAGGACGGGGAATGTTATTGAAAATGTTGCCCAGCAAATTCACCCCTGCTGCGGTCAGGCTGCGGTTAAAGAACAGGGCCTGGTCGAGACTGAAATCATTTTCAATGTTGACCACCAGCAGCACCTGGGCTTCCAGCTCTTTCGCCAGGGTAATATCGTCCAGCCCGCAGGCGGCGTAGGCATAGGGATAGGCGGCTCCGCCGATAATCACCACATCGGCTCCCGCAGCGATCCGTTCGTAAGCCGTGCGAACGTGGAAAAGGGCGTCTTTACAACCGTTACCGGAAAGATAGGACGGGCCGACCACCCGGGGCACAATCAATTCCAGGGGTACGTCCATCCCCAGCACTTCCCGCATTAAAACGGCATCCTCATCCACCCGTTCCGGTCCCCGGGAAGGGCTCCCGATAGGTTTGAAGTATACAACCCGAAAGCCTTCTTTTTGCAATTTTTGAGCCAGGCCCAGGGCCAGGGCCGTTTTACCGCTGGCCGGAGTGCCCATAATGTACAGATTTCTCATCAGGCCAACACCTCACGATATGGTAATTTTGATATCAAGGGCACTTAAGCCCTGGTTATAGACAAAGACGGGGTTAATATCGATTTCATTGATCTCCGGGAAATCCAGCACCAGCCGGGCCGTGCGCCCGATGGCTTCCACCAGCGCCGGCAGATCGGACGGCTTCTCGCCCCGGTAACCCCGCAAGAGAGTATAGGCTTTAGTTTCAGAAAGCATGGCCTCAATCTCCCGCCGGGTGAGCCCCTGGGCCAGACGGAAGGAAACATCCTTAAGCAGGTTGACATAAATACCGCCCAGACCGCAGGCAATCATGGGACCAAACTGGACGTCCCGGGTCATGCCGATGATCAGTTCAACGCCCCTGGGCATCATTTTCTGTACCTCGACACCGTAAATGACCGCCTGGGGCATCAGGCGATGGACATTCTCCATGATCTCTATAAAACCCTTACGTACTGCCTCGGGAGAATCAAGGCCAATTTTCACGCCGCCCACGTCGGTCTTGTGCAGGATCTTGGGAGAGGCTACCTTCAGTACCACCGGGTAGCCCATTTTTTCCGCTTCCTCCACCGCTTCATCCGGAGTAGTGACCAGGGATATTGGCGCAGCAGGAATGCCGTAGGCCCTGGCAACGGCTGCGGCTTCGCTGCCCAGCAGCACCAGGCGGTTATCCCGCATGGCATCGTAAAAAACGGCCTTGACCGTTTTCCTGTCCACGTCGGAATAAACCAGATCACTTTCCCCTTCAGGGGCATTCCGGAATTGACCGTAGTTAACCAGCCCGTCAATGGCCGCAATAGCCGGCTCCGGGAAGGTAAAACAGGGCATGCCCGCTTCAGACATCAGCCGCGCGCCTTCAGCCATGGATTCCCCGCCCAGATAAACGCCCATGATCGGTTTATGGGGATACTTCTTCTGCAGCTCGATCACCGCCCGGGTGGTTTCCAGGGGCTGGGCCACGGCGGTGGGACACATTAACACCACGACACTATCCACATTGGGGTCGGCGAGAACCTTCTCCAGGGCAAAACGGTAGCGGTCGGCCCTGGCGTCACCCAGCACGTCCACCGGGTTATACAGGGCGGCCTCGGGAGGCAGACCCGCACGCAGATCCTCAATGGTTTCCCTGGTGAACCGGGCCATGGTCAGGGATCTGGCTTCCACGTTATCCGTAGCCACAATGCCGGGGCCGCCCGAGTTGGTCACGATGGCCACCCGTTTACCGGCGGGAACCGGACAACGGGAAAAGGCAATGGCCAGCTCGAAAAGCTCGGTCATGGTCCGGGCGCGGATAACGCCGCACTGCCGGAAGGCAGTATCGTAAGCCAGGTCACTACCGGCCAGGGCACCGGTGTGGGAAGAAGCGGCCTGCGCACCGGCCTGGCTGGTGCCGGACTTGAGAATGATCACCGGTTTTTTACGGGTGGCCTGCCGGACCACTTCCAGGAAACGGGACCCGTCGGCCACGTCTTCCAGGTAGCAGGCAATAACACGGGTATAGGGATCTACGGCGGCTTCAGCAATAAAATCAATTTCGGAAAGGTCTCCTTTGTTACCCAGGCTGACCATTTTGCTGAAACCAAGGCCAACAGTGCGGCTCCAGTCCAGGATGGCAATCAGGGTGGCACCGCTCTGGGAGAGGAAGGCAATGTCACCTTTTAGGGGGAAAGTTCTAGTAAAGGAGGCATTGATCGGCGTGTGGGTGTCCATCATGCCCACGCAGTTCGGCCCGAGCATACGCATGCCGTAATGCTGACAGGTGGCTACCAGTTCTTTTTCCAGATCTAAACCCTCTTTGCCAATTTCCTTAAACCCGGCAGTCACCACTACCAGGTTTTTCACGCCTTTTTCACCGCACTCTTTGGCCACATCCAGGGTTTTCGCTGCCGGAACGGCTATTACGGCCAGATCCACCGCCTCTGGGATGGCGGTAACCGAAGGATAAGACTTTAACCCTTCAATCTCATCCTCCCCGGGATTAACCGGATAAATTTTTCCCGCATACCCGGACTCGATCAAATTCTTTACTATAGAGTGGCCTACTTTACCGGGCTTATTTGACGCACCAACTACCGCTACCGCATTTGGGTTATAAAAATTGTTCAGAAGTCCCACATTTTCACCCCTTCTTGGAGCAAATTGAGCGAAAACTCAATAACTAATTATACAGCATACAATGCACAAAAATTTCTTTTTCTTCATTATAAGGGGGTGAAAAGTGTGAGTAAATAGCTACTTCGGGCACGAATTAAAATAGTAATTTTGTAAATTGAACGAAAATGAGATTTTAATGTTTTGTGGCATTTTTCAAATAAAAAGGCTATACTAATAGTTGCATCCGAAGCCAGAAAAGATCCTTATGTTTTGTCACCTCAGTAGTTTTTACTTTGCTACCGGCCACAGGTTGCGTAAATCTGCCGTCTTAAGAGCATTGAGAAAGCGCAGGTGTAAATCGGGATATCTGGTAAGTAGATTTGCCACGAACTCCCTCATTTCCTGCCGCCTGGTCCTGCCGTTAACGGGACAGGGATTTTCTAAAATGGGCAGGTTTTTTTGCCGCGCCATTTCCCGTACGTGTTCCTGGGTCAAATAGATTAAAGGACGGATCATGGTGACATCGCTCCGGCTTAAATAAGTAATGGGAGAAAAAGTACGAAACTGCCCGGTGTAAAAAAGGCTGAGGAAAAAGGTTTCAATCACATCATCCAGGTGATGTCCCAGGGCCACCTTGTTGCATCCCAGGTCCCGGGCAGTATTGTTTAAGGCCCCCCGGCGCAGGTTGGCACACAGGGCACAGGGGTTTTTCTCCTGCCGGATATCGAAAACCACCTCGGCAATATTGGTGGGTTTATAGTAAAAAGGAACCCCTTCGTGCTCACAAAATTCCCGCAACACGTTTACTTCCATGTCCCAGCCGGGATCTACATAAATGCCGTGCAGGGAAAATTTAATGGGTGCCACCCGCCGGACAAGGTTCAGGATGTGCAATAGCACGCTGCTGTCCTTCCCCCCGGAAAGGCCTACCGCCACCCGGTCCCCATCTGCAATCATGCCGTAATCAACAATGGCCCGCTTTACCCGGGTTACTACATACCGCTGAAACTCTTTGCTCAAGATTGAACCGCTCCTTGAACATTCGAAAGTTAACCCTTCGAGTACATTACACCCTAAATTATATTTGCCGTTACTGTTCTGTCAAAGGTAAATAACAACAGCAGGCCCGAAGGTGTTTTAGATTAAGCATGCGGCAGGATTTTTACTATATCATATAGAAAGAACAAGCTTATAGTTTTTCGACGTAAATGTTCAGTGATCCCGCTATGGTGCCGCGTTGACTTAAGCTTCCTTTTTGTCTTCGTCTGAATATTCTTGGAAATTATCTTCCGAAAGGTGTTGCAACTTTCCATGAATATAAAACAGCTGGAGGCCTTTTTGCTGGTCGCTGAACTGCGCAATTTTACCAAAACCGCCGGACAACTGGGGATGAGCCAGCCGGCCGTAAGTTTTCAGATTAAAGCGCTGGAGGAAGAACTGGGCGTCACCCTTTTGGAGCGCAATGAAAAAAAGGTGCTGCTTACTGAGGCCGGACGGCTTCTCTACCCGGAAATCAAGCAAATGGTCCGCCATTACCGGAAAATCCGCGCCATGATTAATGAACTCCAGGGATTGAAAAGCGGCCATTTGATGCTTGGAGCCACCAGCATGCCTGCCGAATGCCTGCTCCCCATTTTCATCGGCGGCTTCCGGGAGCAGTACCCGGGAGTCCGGGTAAGCCTGCAGGTGGGCAATAGCGCCGCAGTGGCACGCTGGTTACAGGACCGGGAGATCGACATTGGCGTTCTGGGAACGGCGATGGGTGGAGAGAGTATCGAATACCACCCCTGGTTGGAAGACGAATTGATCTTTATCGTCCCCTCCTGGCATCCCTGGGCAGGGAACAACATCTCCCTGGAGGAACTGACACACGAACCCCTGATCATCCGCGAAGTTGGTTCGGGCACCCGCCAGGCCGTGGAAGCCAAACTGGCCGAACACAACATCACCGTGGAGCATTTTCCCAGCATACTGGAACTGGGCAGCAGCCAGTCCATGGTGCGGGCGGTCCGGGCCGGGCTGGGCATAGCCGCGGTTTCCCGCCGCGCAGCCCACGATGCCCTGGAAACAGGCAAAGTGGCCCGGGTAATCATCCCGGGGATGCAAATACGTTACTACCTGTACCTGGCCTGGCCCCGGCAGGTCAGCAACGGTCTCTCAGCCAGCATCTTCAAAAGCTTCCTCATGGACAGGGAACTATGCCGCCGTTTACTGGGGAAGGAATAACAAAACCACCCGGCCAAACCGGGTGGTTCGCTGTTTTAAAACCGCTCTCTGGGTGTATAGTGGGTGTGCAGCAACTCGTGGGACTTGTGCCCCAGGGGCTCGCCCAGGAACTCCCTGTACAGGGCCTGTACGGCCGGGTTTTCGTGGGACTTGCGCAGCGGCATCTGCCGGTCGGCCTGGTAGATGGCCGCGATACGCCTGGCCCGGATCTCGTTGTCCACGGGGAAGGGCTGGCCGCCGCCGCCGATACACCCGCCGGGGCAGCACATGATTTCAATGAAATGGTACTCCCTTTCCCTGTTCACCACGGCATCCAGGACCTTGCGGGCATTGCCGAGCCCGTGAGCCACGGCTACTTTCAACTCCATTCCGGCCAGGTTGACGGAAGCTTCCTTCACCCCTTCCAGCCCGCGGACCTCCTCAAAGTCGAGGGAAAACAGGGTGGCACCCGTGACCAGTTCATAAGCAGTCCGCAGGGCTGCTTCCATCACCCCACCGGTAGCCCCGAAGATGACTCCCGCTCCGGTGGAAATACCCAGGGGCGCGTCGTAATCTTCCCCGGGAAGGGACTCGAAATCAATACCCGCCTGCTTGAGCATTCTACCCAATTCCCGGGTGGTGAGCACCACGTCCACATCCCGGTAGCCGCTGGAGTTCATCTCCGGGCGGCCGGCTTCGTATTTTTTCGCCGTACAGGGCATGATGGAAACTACGAAGATCCTGGCCGGATCGATACCTTCTTTTTGCGCATAGTAGGTCTTGGCCAGGGCACCGAACATCTGCTGCGGCGACTTGCAGGTTGATAAGTTAGGCAGCAGGTTGGGGTAAAAGTGCTCAATAAATTTGATCCACCCCGGGCTGCACGATGTAATCAGGGGGAGCCTGCCGCCGTTCTGCAGGCGGTGAATTAACTCGCTACCCTCTTCCATGATCGTTAAATCAGCGGTAAAATCAGTATCAAAGACTTTATCAAATCCCAGGCGCCTTAAAGCGGCCACCAGCTTACCCGTAACGATACTTCCCGGTTCCAGCCCGAACATCTCGCCGATGCTTACCCGCACGGCAGGGGCGGTTTGCACCACCACGTGCTTTTCCGGGTCGGCCAGGGCGGCCCAAACTTTGTCCGTTTCATCCCGTTCGTGAATGGCCGCCGTGGGACAAACCAGCGAGCACTGACCGCAATTGACACAGTTTACCTCGCCCAGCGGCGCCAGGAAGGCCGGTGCCACCACGGTATCAAAACCCCGTTCCTGGACGGCAATGGCGCTGACCCCCTGCACCTTTTCGCACACCGCCACGCAGCGGCGGCAAAGGATGCACTTGCGCGGGTCACGGATTATAGAGGGGCTGGAGTCGTCCACCTCGTAGGGAGACATCTCCCCCTGGAAGCGAATTTCTCCCACTCCCAGCTCGGCCGCCAGCTGCTGCAGCTCGCAGCTGGTATTGCGCAGACAGGTCAGGCACTCCTGGGGGTGGTTGGACATGAGCAGTTCCAAATTAAGCCGGCGCGCCTTTAACACCTCCGGCGAGCTGGTATGCACCACCATGCCCTCGCCAGCCTGGGTTACACAGGACGCCACCAGCGCGCGGGCACCTTCTACCTGTACCAGGCACAGGCGGCAGGCACCGATGACGTTCAACTCCTCCAGGTAACAGAGCGTGGGGATTTTTACCCCAGCCTGCCTGGCCGCCGCCAGGATGGTGGTGCCGGGCGGCACCTGAACCTGTCGCCCATCTATAGTAAGCGTCACCAGGGACATGTTTCTCCCTCCAGCTTTAAATGGTATAAATAGCTCCAAACTTGCACTTTTCCATACATGTGCCGCACCGGAGACATTTTTCCACGTCTATCCGGTGGGGCTTCTTTTTCTCTCCGGAAATAGCTTTTGCCGGACACACCAGGGCGCAGCGCCCGCAGCCGTTGCATTTCTCTGCGTCTATAGCGTACACCATCAAGGCGCGGCAAACCCCGGCAGGACATTTCTTGTGGTATATATGGGCCTCATACTCTTCACGGAAGTGGCGGATGGTGCTGAGCACGGGATTGGGTGCGGTCTGTCCGAGGCCGCACAGGGCGGAAGACTTGATGCCCTGTCCCAGTTCCTCCAACAGCTCGATATCTCCATCCCGGCCCTCGCCCCGGGTGATCCGCTCCACAATCTCCAGCATGCGCTTGGTGCCGATGCGGCAGGGGGAACACTTGCCGCAGGACTCGTCCTGGACAAACTCCAGGAAGAAGCGGGCCAGGTCAACCATACAGGTGTCCTCGTCCATGATGATCAACCCGCCGGAACCCATGATGGCTCCCAGCTGGGTCAGCGACTCGTAATCCACCGGCACGTCCAGGTAACGGGCCGGGATGCAGCCACCGGAAGGACCTCCCGTTTGGGCTGCCTTAAACTGCTTGCCTCCCGGGATGCCACCACCGATATCAAAGATAATTTCCCTTAAAGTGGTGCCCATGGGCACCTCAACCAGACCGGTGTTGTTTACTTTGCCGGCCAGGGCAAAGACCTTGGTCCCCTTGCTTTTTTCCGTACCGATGGAAGCAAACCACTCGGGCCCGTTCAGTATAATGGGCGGAATGTTTGCCCACGTTTCCACGTTGTTGATCACCGTAGGCTTTCCCCAAAGGCCTTCCTGGGCAGGAAAGGGAGGTCGCGGTCTTGGTTCACCGCGGCGGCCTTCGATGGAAGCCAGCAGGGCCGTTTCCTCACCGCAGACAAAGGCTCCGGCTCCTACCCGGATCTCCACATCGAAGCTAAAGCCTGTACCAAAGATGTTTTGCCCCAGCAGGCCGTATTCCCGGGCCTTTTCAATGGCCAGGCTCAATCTTTGCACCGCCAGGGGGTATTCGGCCCGCACATAAACGTAGCCCTGGCTGGATCCGATGGCGTAACCGCAGATGGCCATGGCCTCCAGTACGCTATGGGGGTCCCCCTCGAGAATGCTTCTGTCCATAAAGGCACCGGGATCACCCTCGTCGGCGTTGCATACCACGTACCTGGGCTTGCCGGGCGCTTTAGCCGAAAATTCCCACTTCAAGCCGGTCGGAAATCCCGCTCCGCCCCGCCCCCGTAAACCGGATTTTTTGATGCACTCGATGACTTCCTCCGGGGTCATGCTGGTGAGCACTTTGCCCAAAGCCCGGTACCCGTCGCGGGCAATGTATTCTTCCACCGATTCCGGGTTGATGATTCCCGTGTTGCGCAGGGCAATGCGGGTCTGCTTTTTAAAGAAATCTATCTGATCGGAGGTAACCGCCGTCTTGCCGTTTTCGGGCGCCTTGTACAGCAGGCGCTCCACTACCCGCCCCTTTAACAAATGTTCTTCGGCGATTTCCACCGCATCGGCGGGTTTTAACTGGCGGTAAAAGACCCCCTCGGGATAAACCACAATTACCGGGCCCAGGTCGCAGGGACCCATACAGCCGGTTTCAACCACCTTAACTTCGCGCTTTAAACCCAGCCTGTCTATGCTCTCTTCCAGGGCAGATTTTACTGCCTGGCACCCCGAGGAAATACACCCGGCCCCGGCACAGACCAGAACATGAGCCCTGTAAAGTTCCATACCAACCCCCCCCTACTCATCTACTTAATAGCCCACTCTTTAATTATCTGGCCGTTGACCAGGTGGGAAACCACAATTTCCCGCGCTTTTTTCTCATCCACGTGTCCGTAGGTAACCTTATCCCGGCCGGGCCTTTCCACTTCCACCAGCGGCTCGCAATGACACAGGCCGGCACACCCGGTCTGGGTTACCGTCACACCCTTCAGGCCCCGCTTACCGATTTCCTCCAGGATGGCCGTGAGTACCTCCCGGGCCCCGGACGCAATGCCGCAGGTACCCATGGTCACAACCACCTTAACTTCCTCTTTTCCCTCCCGCAGGCGCATCTCTTCCTGCAGCTTCTCCCTGAGCTTATCCAGCTCGGCGAGCGATTTCATACCCACCACCTCCGCTAAATATGCTTAAACTTTCGGTAAGATACTGGCGCAGCCAGATAAGTACCTCCGGTGTATCCAGGGATATCCCTTTGAGACGGGACCTGATTTCCCTGGTATCCAGCTCATAGCTATGCCCGTTGTAAATGTGGCGGTAACGCAGGTCCAGGTGGCCATTGCCCACCAGCAGGCTGACGATGGTCCGGGGTATATCCCCCAGAGGAGGACGGTCCCAGCAATAATAAGGAAACGTAGCCACAACGGTCGTACCGCGGCCAACATCACTCTGTATTTCCAGGTTGCCGCCGCACCGCTCCACCGCCGCCTGCAAAAAGGGCAACCCGAGACCCACTTTTTTACCGCTTTTGGTGGTAAAAAAGGGATTGGTCAACTGGCGCAGCACGTATGGGGGCATCCCGGAACCGTTATCTATTACGGAAAAACGCATTAAGTCGCCGGCCGGATCCTCTTCTACGGTAATCTCTATACGGGTAGCCCCGGCCTCCAGGGAATTCCTGGCGATATCCAGAATGTGGTGAGCCAGTTCTTCCATCATGGGAATCCCTCCCATCACTTATTGCCGGTAAGCCGCCAGGATACCGGACAGGCGCTCCGGTTGAACCCGGGCGTGAACGTCTTCATCCACAGTGATCACCGGTCCCAGGCCGCAGGCCCCAAGGCAGCGCACTACTTCCAGGGAAAACTGGCCGTCTTCGGTGGTCTCCCCGGGCTTGAGGCCCAGTTCTTCTTTGATGCGATCCAGGAGCTGCCCCGCTCCCCGCACGTAGCAGGCCGTACCCTTACACACGCCGATCTGGTGCTTGCCCTTGGGATGAATGGTAAAGAAGGAGTAAAAAGATACCACGCCGTAGACCTGACTTAAGGGTACGTTGAGAGCTTCGGCTACCCTCTGCAGTACCTTTTTGGGCAGGTAACCGTAAATCCCCTGCGCCTGGTGCAGCACCTGAATTAACGCCGAGGGCTGCCCGCGATACTGCTCAAGCAGCGCATCCAGTTTACTGTTTAACTCCCCACCACACTTGCACCCGAACGACATCATACCAACCTCCTTTGCGCTTTGTCTGTTTTACCGGGAGCCGTGCCAAAAGGGATTGACCACCTCCCTTCAGGGTAACACCGTAAAATTAACCGGGCGGCGGTGGATCCCCGTCGCCAGGAAAGACCCGGGCCGAACTCAAGTTAGAACCGATTGCGCTGAGTCGCTCCGGGACACCCCCCGCCCTTATGTATTTTGTGGTTTAGCCACACCATCTGCCGTTGGGTTGATCAGGCCAACCCTGGTGAGCAGGTAATACAGCCTGCCCGCAGCGTGGAAACTGTCAAGGGGTGTGGAGAAAAGGGGCACGCCTTCCTTTTCCGCAAGGGCAACGGTATCCGGTGGAGGAACCCGGCCTCCGGAAATAACAACCCCGCTTAAACCCACCAGGGAAGCCACAGCCACCACGTTCCGGTGGCGCTGGATGGTAATCCACAGGCTCCCCCGGCGGGCACGGGCCAGCACGTCGCTCATCATATCACCACAGTAGGCACCGTACACCGGGGGAAGGGCCAGGGCATTGTGGTGATGGGCCGTCAGTTCCAGTTCGGCAATTATTTCCCGCCAGTCAATCAGCTTCACCACCCCCGTCCCTTGCCTGTTTCCAATCCCGTCCCATGGCCGGCGGCTGTTTCTGGGCCAGTTCGACCATCTCCTCGGCCAGCTGCTGCAGGCGCTCCCGCAGTTCAAAGATGCAGTAGCTGCGGCGGGCATACCCCTGTACTATATCTTCAGCCAGGGCGCGGCAGCTGGGGGAACCACAGGATCCGCAGTCCAGCCCGGGGAGTTCGGTGCAAATTCGCTCCGCCTCTTCCAGCCGGGCCAGGGCCACCTGGGGGTCTTTGGCCAGGGTTAAGGCCGGGCGGGCCGGAATGGGTGTTTTCAGGCGATAGTAGTCGAAATCCCGGGGAAAGTCCCATGGTTCCCCGGCAGGGTACAACTTGACCAGATTACCCATGCGCACCCGGGCCACAAAGGGATTCTGCGGCACCAGGGGGCCGCCAATGCAGCCTCCCGTGCAGGCCTGGGCCTCCAGGTAATCGATGTCCGTAAGGCCTCCCCTTTCTATTTCCTCCAGAACGCTGATCACGCTGTGGATACCGTCAACGGCCAGCAGCGACCCGGCTTTAATGGCCTCGTTTTCTCCCCCTGCCCGGCCCCAGCCAATGCCCACTCCTGAAGCCCGGGGAGCCACCGGGTATGGTGCAGGCATTTCCAGGCGTTTGAGCAGAGCACCATAAACCTCGGCCATGGAGATGGCCCCATCGACACTGGATCTACCTTCGGAAGGTTGTTTTACTTCCGTCACTTTGGCGGGACAGGGGGTAATGAAAAAGGTTCCAATCTCGCCCGGTTCAAGCCCGGTCTTCCGGCAGGCCTGCTCCCGGGCCATACGCCCGGCTATTTCCATGGGAGATTCTATGGGAATGATGTGTTCCAGCAGGCTGGGAAAGCGCACCTGTATCAACCGAACTACAGCCGGACAGGCCGATGAAATCAATGGCCGCGGCCGGTCAACACAAACCTGAAGGTAATGTCTAATAGCCCACGAGACGGCTTCAGCCGCCAGGGCCACTTCAAAAACATCATGAAAGCCCAGGGCCAGCAGGGCACTTAATACCCGGGAGGGGGTAATTTCGGGTTTAAACTGGCCGTAAAAGGAAGGAGCAGGGAGGGCAACGGTATATTTAAAATCTTTTAGTTTTTCCAGGCAATCGGTGATGGCCAGCTTGGCCTGGTTGGGGCAGATGCGAATACACTCACCGCAGTCAATACAGCGCTCCTCGATAATGCGGGCTCTACCCTTGCGAACCCGGATGGCTTCGGTAGGGCAGTGCTTGATGCAGTTGGTGCACCCTTTGCATTTTTCTTCGTCGAGACGCACTGAATGGAAATATTGCTGCATTTTTAATCACCACTTCTGGCTGCTTTGCATTGTTGTTTACAACGCTTCGCTCCGTTCAACTCTTACCTTAACTAATTGTTGAGTAAATACTCAGTGAACCCGGTTGGATGCGGCGCTGTCCCCGCTCACTCCAGTGCTCCGCGCCGACAGCACCGCGGCTCGCTTCGGGCCGGCTCTGGCTCTCTGCGGATTGCCCGCCACTAATCATTCTTCGTTATTACCTCTTGAAACAATATGTCTTAAAAGGTCTTCTTCCGGGTAGTTCATCATGCGTCCTCGAGAGCCGAGCCGGCAGCCTCGCTTCACCGGGTGCTGTTACCGGCGCTTCGCAAGTCGTTCGCTCCGGACAGCGCCGCATCCTCGTCATAACGGTTTTGCTGAATATTTACATTGTTGAAAACTGCCGCCCACAGTCTGGTGCCTTTATTTACTTCCGACTGGATATCCAGTTCATCGGCGCTTTTTTTGATGTTGGGCAGGCCCATACCTGCTCCGAAACCCATCTCCCGGATGTGGGGAGGAGCGGTGGAATATCCTTCCTGCATGGCCAGGGGAATATCGGGAATACCCGGGCCTTCATCTTCGGCGATGATTTCCACCTTATGGGGAGTGATATTGGCTGTCAGGGTGCCATGATAGGCATGGATGACGATGTTCATCTCCGCCTCGTAGGCAATGATGATGGCCTTGCGGATGGTCGCGGGATCCATACCGGCCAGCTGTAAGGCTTTTTTGATCTTTGTTGCGGCCTGGCCTGCCCGGCTGAAATCCATCCCCTTCACCTGAAACTTCAGCTGCAAGGCACCTTACCCCCGTTTCAGGAACTCCGCAGTCCCGCCTGGTAGAGGATGCCGCAACTTTCAAACAGGAACAGATCGGTCGCCAGCAAGGGAAGGCCCTTTTCCCGCGCCAGCTTGATTACGTCTTCACCGGGCTTCTTACCCCGCACAAAAACGATGGCCCGTGCCTCCACCATTTCCGCAAGACGGATGATCTGCACATTGGTAAGCCCGGTAAGCAGAAGGCAGCCCGGCCTGGCAAAACACAAAGAGTCACTGATCAGGTCGCAGCCAAAGCCGCAAGTGACCTCTGTGTCAAGCCGGTCGGCACCGCAGAGCACATCGGCATGGAGCATCTCTTTAATGACATGCAGCTTGATTGTCGTTCACCTGCCATAAAAAGCTTTTTTGATCATTCGGCCTGCACAATAATATTACGTTATCGTTAGTCATCAAAATTGTTTATTACAACAGAATAATACTTTTTTTCAAAAAAGCAATACAAGTTTGCTAAATGGTCATTTGAAGGGGATAAGCGGTCATATAAAACGGCCTAACGGCAGTAGCGCCGCTTTTTAACAAAAATCTCTTTTTATCACCTCCCAACGTATTCCACAAAAAATCCCCCTTTGCTACCAAAGACATCTTTAATGATCAGGGTAACAAAGGGGAACTTGATGAACCGCCGGATGCAAACCCGCATAAGGCATGTTAAGTACAAACTAAAAGTACAGGTCCCGCTGTCCTTTTTCGATCATTTCCAAACGGGCTATGGTTTCTTCACGCACGGTGGAATTTTCGATCAACTCCAGGTGTTTCTGGATGGTTTCCTCACCCACCCGCCTGGTTTCCGGAGAAGCATAGTCCAGGAGAAATTCCTTGAAGGTGAGAATGGCGTTGGGCTGGCAGACGTTCTGGATCTGGCCGGTTTTAGCTAAAGACATAAACCGGTCGCCGGTGCGCCCCTTGCGGTAACAGGCCGTACAGAAGCTGGGTATGTACCCGGACAAACAAACGCTGCGCAGCACTTCATCGGGGCTCCGGTGATCCTCCACCTGGAACTGGGAGGTATCTCCCTCCTCCCGGTGCTCGCCCATCAGAGCCCTGTGGTAGCCTCCCACGCCCGTACACGAACCGGCGCTGATCTGGGAAATACCCACCGAAATCAACTCGTCCCGGAACCCGGGCCTTTCCCGGGTGGAGAGAATCATGCCGGTGTAAGGTACGGCCAGGCGCAAAATGGCGATGATTTTTTTGAAGTCCCGGTCGGAAACCAGGTAAGGGAAGTTCTCCAGATTGACATTCAAGGCCGGGCGCAGCCGGGGTACCGAGATGGTGTGGGGGCCGACACCAAAGCGCTCTTCCAGATGCAGGGCGTGGAAGAGCAGGCCAAGCACCTCAAACTTATAATCGTAAAGCCCGAACAAAACCCCCAGGCCCACGTCATCAATGCCGGCCTCCATGGCCCGGTCCATGGCCGTGGTGTGCCAGTCGTAATCCCGCTTGGGGCCGGAGGGGTGCATGGCCCGGTAGGTATCACGGTGGTAAGTTTCCTGGAACAAGATATAGGTGCCAATGCCAGCTTTCTTCAAAAGCCGGTATTCATCCACCGTGGTGGCGGCGATATTCACGTTCACCCGCCGGATGCTGCCGTTCCTGTCCTTAACGGAGTAGATGGTCTCGATGGCTTCCAGCACGTAATCAATGGGGCAGTTGACGGGGTCCTCACCCGTTTCCAGGGCCAGCCGCTTGTGTCCCATGGCTTCCAGGGCAATCACTTCATCCCGTATTTCCTCCATGGTCAGGCGGCGCCGCACCAGTTCTTTGTTGTCCCGGCGGTAACCGCAGTACCGGCAGTTGTTGATGCAGTAGTTGCTGATATAAAGGGGGGCAAAAAGAACCAGCCTTTTGCCGTAGATCCTTTCTTTAACCCGGTGCGCGGTGGCATACATGAGGTCCAGGGTATCCCGGTCCTCCACATGGAGCAAAACGGCCACTTCAAAGGGGGAGAGCCCCCTGGCTTCTTCCGCCCGGGCGATGATCTCCCGGACCGTGGCAACATTTGCCCGGCGGCCTTCTTCCAGCAGACCGTTAATTTGCTCTTCGTTGATAAAGGTAGCGGGTTCACACTTCACTGTTCCATCCCTCCCTGGATTTTTGGAGAATGCCCCGGTCCGCTCCCCACCCGCCGGTTTAAGGAAAAGATCAGGTTCTTCAACGAAACCAGTGTTGTTTCTATTTCCTCGTGCAGTCCCGCCTTTCCGGGATAGATCTGGTAATAGTTGCGGTAAGGCGGCGGGGTTGTATCGGGCATAATTACGTTGGCACCAAAACACAGGCCCAAACGGCGCCCCGCGGGGTGGATGGTACCCAGGGCGGTGGTGGCGGGCAAATGGGCCCGGGGAAGGAGCAACCTGGACACGGCCAGCACCTTCAGGGTGAGTTCCAGCTCTCCGGGAGGTTCTCCGGCCAGGGGTGTTTGGGGGTGGGGTATGAAGGGGCCAATGCCCGCCATCTCTACGTCCAATTCCCGCATGAGCAGGATGTCGGCGGCCAGGGTTTCCAGACTCTGGCCAGGCAGGCCGACGATGTTTCCCGACCCCACCTGGTAGCCCAGCTCCCGCAACCACTTCAGGCGCAGCAGCCGGTCCTGCAAGGTGGTACCCGGCCGCAGCCGGGCAAAAAGGGCGGCGCCGGCAGTTTCGTGCTTCAAGAGGTAGCGGTCGGCTCCCGCTTCCCGCCACAGGCGGTAATCCTCAAAGGAACGCTCGCCGACGGAAAGGGTTACCGCTCCCACCCCCACCTCTTCCTTTAAACGCCTGATGATATCCGCCAGAACCGGGGCCGTATAATGGGGATCTTCCCCCGATTGCAGAACAATGGTCGGAAGACCCAGCCCGGCGGCCTTACGGGCAGCGGCCAGGATTTCCCCGGGAGTTAAGCGGTAACGCCGCAGCTTCCGGTTGTCCCGGCGCAGGCCGCAGTAAAGGCAGTTCTGGCGGCAGTAGTTGGAAAACTCAATGATGCCCCGTAAGTGTACCTCATCTCCCAGGAATGCCGCCCTTACCCCGTCGGCCGCCCGGCCGAGGGCATCAACCTCTTCGCCCCTGGCCTGAAGCAAAACAATTACTTCATGGTGCTCAAGACCGTGGGTTCCTCTGGCTTTTTCCAGCACTTCCATAAATTCCTGCCGCATATAAACCACCTATGTCCGGGATGCCTGCTGCAAAAGGGCCAGCTCATCTTCAAAATCCACCTGTTCCTCTTCCAGAACGGCTAAAGCCTGGGGGAAGGGGGATAATGCCCGCTTTAAAACCCCGTGAATGTGGGCCATGAACACACCGTAATTGACAACTGGCACCCCGGCTTCCTGGGCCTGCATGATCCGGTAAAGCATTTCCCTGCGGTTGAGCATACAGGCCCCGCAGTGCACGATCAGCCTGTAATCCCGGAGATTTTCGGGCAGGGTGCTCCCGCCGCTGACCACGTCAAATACCAGTTCCCCTCCCACCGCCTGCCGGAGCCAGCGGGGGATCTTCACCCGGCCGATATCATCCTGGATGGGGTGATGAGTACAGGCCTCGGCAATGAGGATTTTGTCGCCGGGCTTTAAATCCTTGACGGCTCTGGCCCCGGCCACCAGGGTGGGCAGGTCTCCTTTAAAGCGGGCAAACAGGATGGAAAAGGAGGTGAAAAGCACATCCGGCGGGGTGTCGGCCACGGCCTTGAGATAGGCCGAGGCATCGGTAACCACCAGCTTCGGTTTCACGGCCATGCTGGCCAGGGCGTGCTTCAGCTCCCGCTCCTTGACCATCACTGCGACGGCGTCGTTTTCCAGCACGTCCCGGATTACCTGCTGCTGCGGGAGGATGAGCCTCCCCCTGGGAGCAGCCTTGTCAATGGGGATGACCAGTACGACCAGGTCCCCCGGTTCAATCAGGTCCCCCACAATGGTGGGAAGGGCCCAGTCCCTGGGGGCAGCCTTTACGACGGCCATTTTCAACTCATTGATGCCCCGGCGGGTCAAAGCGCTGACCGCCACAAAGGGCACATCCAGTTCCTGCTGCCACGGGCGGTTAACCGCTCCGGGGTAGAGGTCAATTTTGTTGATTACTCCCAGCACCGGCACTTTTTGTTCCCGGGCCCGGTTCACCACATCCCGTTCATATTCCCCAATTCCCCGCCCGGGATCCACCACCAGCAGGGCGAGGTCGGTTTTGTTGAGCACCTCCAGGGTTTTCTGCACCCGCAGGGCGCCCAGTTCCCCGGTATCGTCCAACCCCGCCGTGTCGATAATCATCACCGGCCCCAGGGGGAGGAGCTCCATGGCCTTGGCCACGGGATCGGTGGTCGTGCCGGGGATGCCGGAAACGATGGCCACTTCCTGGTTGGTTATGGCGTTAATTAAGCTGGATTTGCCTGCATTACGCCGGCCGAAAAGGGCAATATGCAGCCGCTGCCCCCGGGGGGTAGCATTCAGGCTCATGGCTTATCACCTTCCCTGGTTAAAAAGCGCTTTAAATGCCGCACGCCGGCCACACCCGGTGTGGTCAGCTCTTCCGGCTTCAGGATCGCTTCGATTTCCTCCCTGGTGAACAACCCCTCCTCCACCAGCAGTTCCGTTACCGGCCGGCCGCTCCGGACCGCCCGCAGAACCATGGCGGTAGCCTTCTCGTAGCCCAGGTAAGGGACAAAGGCGGTGGCCACCCCCTGGCTGGCTTCCAGCAACTGCCGGCAGCGGGCCTCATCAGCTTGAATGCCCCGGACGCATTTTTCCGCCAGCAACCTGGCCGCCCCGGTCATCATTTCCAGGGAGTGGAGCAAATTGTGGGCAATCAGGGGAAGGAAGGCGTTCAACTCCAGCTGCCCGGAAGCCGCGGCCATGTTAATGGCCACATCGCCGGCCATCACCTGGTAGGCCACCTGGGTGACCATCTCAGGTATCACGGGGTTGACCTTGCCGGGCATGATCGATGAACCGGCCTGCACCTCAGGCAGCACGATTTCCCCCAGCCCCGCCCGGGGGCCGGAAGATAACAGGCGCAGATCCCCGGCTATCTTGGCCAGGTTGACAGCGGCGGTCTTTACAAAGCCGGAGACTTCCGCGAAAATGTCGGCATTTTGCGTGGCTTCCACGGTATTTTCCGCCCGGGCCAGGCCAAAACCGGTCAGCTCCCGCAGTATCTCCACCACCCGGAAGATATAACGCCGGCTGGCGTTGAGTCCCGTCCCCACGGCTGTCCCACCCAGGTTAACCTGCCGCAGGCGTTCCTCTGCCTTGTACAAACGCCACCAGTCCCGGGCTACCGCCTCGGCGTAGGCGCCGAACTCCTGGCCCAGGGTAACGGGCACCGCATCCTGCAGCTGGGTGCGGCCGATCTTGAGTATGGAGGCAAACTCCTTTTCCCTGGCCTGCAGGGCCCCCTGCAACACGGCCATGGCCTGGCTCAACTCCCGCACCAGTTTGATGGCCGCCACCCGCAGGGCCGTAGGGTAAACGTCATTGGTGGACTGACCCAGGTTAACGTGATCCAGCGGATGGACCAGTGAGTAATCTCCCTTCGTCCCTCCCAGGATTTCAATAGCCCGGTTGGCAATGACCTCGTTGACATTCATGTTGGTGGAAGTGCCCGCCCCACCCTGAAAGGCGTCGACGACAATTTGATCATGCCACTGCCCCCCGGCCAGTTCTTCCGCCGCCTGCACTATGGCCCCGGCAATGCGGGGTTCCAGCAAACCAATCTCCCTGTTGGCCATGGCCGCGGCTTTTTTGACCAGGGCCAGGGCCCAGATGAGCTCACGATGAACGGGAATCCCGGACACGGCAAAATTTTCTTTGGCCCTTAAAGTATGGATGCCGTAGTAGGCCTCCCGGGGGATTTCCCTTTCACCCAGCAGATCTTTTTCTACCCGGTAGGACACCTCAACCCAACACCCTTTAAAGTAAAGTAAATATTCAGTGAACCCGGTTGGATGCGGCGCTGTCCCCGCTCACTCCAGTGCTCCGCGTAAGATGCGCACCGCGGCTTGCTTCGGGCCGGCTCTGGCTCTCTGCGGATTGCCATCGACACTGTTACCTCCCGACCATATTAAAGTGCCCGATGTGTCACCAATAGGTGTTCTTCCATGTGCTTTCGTTTGGCGTCCTCGAGAGCCGAGCCGGCGGCCTCGCTTCACCGGGTGCTGTTACCGGCGCTTCGCAAGTCGTTCGCTCCGGACAGCGCCGCATCCTTCTCTTAACGGTTTTACCTGCGGGACACCAGGGCGCTTTTCACCTGCACCCCTTTGATGCTGCCCAGTTTTCCCGTCATAGCCCCGATTTCGTCGGTGGTGCCGTCAACAATCAGGGCTATGACCGAAAGGTTCTTCTCCCGGTAAGGTATGCCCATGCGCCCCACAATAATCTCCGCATATTCTCCCAGGATGCTGTTGATCTTTCCCGCGGCATGCTGGCGGTCTTCGACCAGGATGCCGACCACCCCAATGCGCCTTTCCACACCTTACACCTCCCCCACGCCGCAGCTTAAACGCACCCCGCAATTCGTCCACAAATGAGCGCACCCATGCCCTTTTTAAAAGACGCTATTAATGTAAATAAAAAAGCCTGCCTTTCTCCCACGAAAAGCAGGCTGCTGCCCAGTTCTTCGCTGCCCCCTTGAGTACAGGAAAAACCCTTTTCGCAGGGAAGGCTGTTATGCCGTTGTCATACCCCTCCGGTTCAGGGCCATCAGGCCCCCATCCGTCAGGGTACTTATGAAAAATTATACTGTAAAATCAGTAATTTGACAATAATTTTTGGTGACTCGCGGGTACGCTGCTGGCGCAGATGAAAGCAGGCCAGACAGGACAACCAGTGTCTAGTCTAACTTAGTTAGGGGCCCCATGCGAAGCTACACCATATAATGGTAACCGGCTCATAGTTCGACTCCAACACTGGAGATAAATCCCCAAAATTATCGTGACAGCGGATTGGGACTTCTGGTCCCATTGAATGTTTTCAGCCTCCTTACTAGTCCGGTGTAGCTTCTCTATATAAAGATACCCAATATTATAAAGATATACACGTCTTCTTCCCAGGAGTCGGTACGGCTTTTCGAGGTGCCGGGCCAAGCTACGGTTACCGCGGGAAAAAGGAGGCCTGACGGCTGACCCTCATAATGTCCAAGCCATCCTACTTAGAGGGACGCAGCCCCAGCGTGGCCTTATGGAGTCTAGCCACAAAGCGGTCGAAGCAGGTGATGGCCTTTTCCACCAGCCTCAGACTGGAGAACTCGGGTTCCCCCGAGGGCGTCGGGAGGTGGCCTTCCCACGGGCTGAAGTGAACCACCCTGTGGCGGTGGCGGATGAGTCGCTGGAGCAGCGCTAGATCACTGGAGGAGACTCCTATCTCGCCAAACCTTATGCCGTAAGGCCTTGCGGTACGCCTTCTTGACCTAGCCGTAGTTCTGAAAGTTGATCCACCGCTCAGCCATCTTCTGCAGTACCGTGCGGTTCTCGGACGCCGCCTCCCTCTTCAGGTCCTCTAAGGTCAAGCGGGAGCAAAAAGCGGCCATCACGGCCTCCAGGTCGGGAGTTACTCTCTCTGACTCCAGTTCCAAAAACCTTGTTCTGCAGTAGGTCTCAAAGCCGGTCACCAGCACAACGATTATGAAGTTGCTCAGAATCACTTCAAATGCGTAACCATCTTCCGACTTTGCTTTCTTAAGCACCTCCAACGCCTGGATCGTGTTCCGCCAAGCCTCTATGGCCGTGGGCTGCAACACCAAACGCCCGCCCAGATGCATAGAGTAGTGGCCCACTTCCACGCCAGCATCACCGATCCTATAAATGCGTCCATCCTGGCCAACCCTGAGCCGCACCGGAGAGGGCACTCCCTCAACTCGCACCAGTTTTCCCCCGGCAATTCTCGGGCCCACGTATAACCTTGTTTCCGAAGGCGACCACACAAGCGCGATGTACACCCGGGAACAGGGGGTAATAGAATTTAGGTCCACTGTAGCCACGCGGGTACCCGTACCAGGCGAGGAATGGTAGAATACAAGCTCTAGCCGCTCGTTGCGTAGCAGTTGGAAAATGTGGGCTCCGGCAGACAGTTCAAAAATGACCTCCTGAGGCACAGCCGGATCAAAAAGTTTTTCGTAAACGTAATCGAACTCGAGCGTCCCCTCCGGGCGACACATCTCCTCCTGAATCCTTTTCAACACATCTGGCGGGAGGTTTCGCACTGTCTCACCTCTTTCTTGGTAATGCTCCGGATGGCAGACAATTTCCTTGCCAAAGAACAGGTCGCTTGCTTTTCCGTTTCTATGACAGGCTTGCTAAGGCTCCTTTCCTAGCAGCTCATCAAACCACCCCTCGTCCAGAGCGGTGATGATTTGGTCACGATTAGGTAACGGTCTGCCTTTCTGGATGCAGCTGGTGGCCAGCTCCGCATACCGCAGGCAGGCCTGCCGGGCCAAGTTCCGGGCCAGGTAGAGGTAGAGAGTGGAATAGTCCTTCCAGGGGTTCCCGTGGACAAGGTCACTGCGGATTTCGTAGAGCTTCCGGAAGTGATAACCGACCCGGTCCCTCTCCCTGGCATTTATGCCCAGGAGCCGGCCCAGACGCCTTGCGATAGCACCTACAATGGGTTTGTCTTCCTTCCTCCCCAAGAGGGCCTCCAGGGTAGTTACGTGCCAGAGGAGCTGCTCGGCGGGGGCCTTGTCCGGATCGGTAAGGAAGGCCTTCAGGAGGTATTCCAGGGCTCTTTGGAAAAACGGCCACTGTTCTAGCAGTTCGGTATCGATTATGCTAAGGTCCTTGTTGATGAGCCGCGCCAGCTCCGCCGTGGCTTTCTCACCCAGCTCGAACCATATTGCAGGCCACTCCACCTCTTCAACTCCCAGCTCCCCGTGGAACTCCATTTCAAGCACCGAGGTACCTTGAGCTACGGGAGGCTCGTGGAGCAACTCATCGTCACATTCAAGCCGAAAGGGCAAGCGGAAGCCATACCAGGGTACCCAACTCAGGTACTGCTCTTTCTCGAACCGCTCCACTGAGTCCACTGAGAAGCGGATCCCGGTAGCGGGCCAGCAAAAGCCCTCCAGTTCTCTCGGCCATGTACCAATCAGCTCCCGGTGCAGCTGAAAACCATCCGGTATCCAGTCATAAAGCACAAGCCGGTAAAGGACCATCTGGAAAGGTGCTAGCCAGCCAGGTGCAGACCTGCGCTTTATCTTGTTTAGGCCAGTGAAATCGATAATAACCTTTCCAATGCCTGTAACCGGCTTCCTGCTGCCGACTACCAGATACCAGTAATGGGAAAGCCTTTCGGTATCCCAGACGCATTGCGGATAGAAAGTTCTGTTGACCCGGTTTCCAGAAAGCTCTTCCAGCTCCTCCTTGGAGTAGCGCTTGATTGTAAAACTATCGCATTCTATGGGGTCACGACGGAGATAAATAACCCCATCCCGGAATTCCACCAGCTGCACACCCTCTAAGGGCAAAAGGTAAGTTATTAGCGCCTCACATGCCTGGAAGGCCTGTTCGTACTTCTGGAAAAGCCCTACCCAGTCTGAAGTACCCGCCCCCTCAAAGCAATTCAAGTAGAAGCCCGAGCGGCGGAAGAAATTTTTAACCGCGCTTTCCCATCTTATGTAAAACTTGCTGGAATGATGCTTTTCATCGCGGTAAGCATCCCATGTAGCCCCCACTAGCTCCCGGAATACGGGCTGGGATTCCAGCCATTCCACTGCCTCCAGCAGGCGGGCACGCTGGGCCGGGGTCAGGTGCGTTATTCTGGACTCACGTACAGTAAGCCTGCTAAGGCTGGCATAGACAATGCTGGCATATTCCTGAAAGTACCGGAGAAGTTGCAACCTTGTCTGACTCACAAGTCTTCACCACCGGTGTTGGCTCACCATTCAAAAAATTATTTATTATGGTTGCTTTAACTGCCAACCAAACAATCCAGAAAAAAGAAAACTAACGTTGCAAAAGACGTTTAAGCGCATGACATGAACCTGTTATTCAAATTAGACCACCGAAAACCGGCGGGTTGGCTCGAAGGGTCAAATATCTTGGCCGCCGAAGCCCGGACTTTAACGATCTTCTTTCTTTTCCTGCCACCTAAGCCAGAAGCCAAAATTCTGTGAAATGAGACAGATTAAATGAAAAGGGATAATTCTTGTTGATTATTTGTACCTGTATGCACACAAAAAGTTTGGCTACTCACGAGAGTGTAAATTCTCAAATTAAATTAGGTCAAATTTCTCAAATTAAGCAATCTGAGAATGAAATTATGATCTTGTTTTGTATTGATATCCATGTCAGTCCGTCTATCAATCCTTATCCGACATTAATAGCTGTTATAATTCCAAGCGAAAATGCTGAGATAAAGTAAATTTATCCTCATTTTCGCCTAACGTAATTTAAAAAATTTTTGGAATTAATTTGAGAATCTATAACGAGCGTACAGGATTCTGGTCAGGTTAGGTACATTTTACTTATCTTAGCCAGCAATTTTAATTTACTATTACCACCTCTATCCACTATTTTCTCTCCGCTTCTTTATTTCTTGTTGAATTAAAAGCAACAAATGTGTTCCCAAAACAACATGCCAACATTCCCGAAGCGTTACACTCGAAAGGGTAAAGAGGATAGCCTTTGTGACAAAATAGCAATATGGCTTACTTGTAGTTGGCCATCGTGCATCAAATACTTTTAAACCAGATAAACCCCAGAGAACTAAAGTAAACAAGATTACCATAATAGCTGTTTGATATGTGAAAATATATTCAGGTAACCCCCCTTCTTTATACTCGGCTAGCGTTCGTATCTCGTCACTTTGTATCAACGAATGCGAATTTACAGCCCAAGCAAAAGCAAGTCCAACAAAAATACCAGACAAAGGAATCAAGACTGCGGTGGCGGCTTGCTCCAGACAAACGGGGACAAATACAGAGAGTGCTAACCCTGCGGCAATATGAATAAAAATCCACCTATTAAGCAACCTTTTATATCCCGGTCGGCCACCGCTCCCTTTAATAAACCAACGCCAGTAATTCAACTTCTGTCCAATATCTTTTTTAATATCTTCGTTCACCGTGTGCCCCGCCATTTCCCCTTATTTTCCAGTACAGCTCCCTTACTCGCTGTAAGAATCGCTTACGCTGCTGATCGTCGGTTAAGTCTTCCTCTGAGATGACTACCGGATTGCCACTCAAACGTTTTTTGACCTTTTTGCCGCCTTCTTCTTCCAAAATCAAAGCACCTGCATCGTCACCTATGGTAGCAACTGATCGTACTACAGCCTCCAAGCTAGCATGATTTAATCCGTCTTTAGCTTGTATTTCGACTTTACCTCTATCCCCATTTGATTTTTCTAAGAAACTTACAACTGGTTTGAGAAAATCATATTCAAGATCAAAAGGGTTAGGCCGCGAAAAAGCAACCCAGAAATTTGATATAAGATATGCTTTGCGGAGATGAGTGATAAAGTCTTCGGGATCATTTATTTCATCAATCTCAAATTCTACACCATAGAATTGCGCCCGCTCAGATCTCGATAGGAGTTCAATAAACCGATGCGCGATTCCAGTAGCCGTTCGTGAGAGCTTTGTCTTTTTTGCTATAGCGCATACCTCCAGCCCGGTATCAAGGATAACATGCGTATAAGGCGCCGTTTCAAACTCTTGATCAACGAAATTGCCGTCTTTATAGGTCTCTATTGTAGACTTGGATATTCTGCCAATGCGGAGGTATAACCCATCCTTATCAAGGTAGGTAATGTTCCCAATATGCCAAGTAATACCTTTTCTTAGCTCGGCGGAGGGTAGTGAAAAGATAACTTCCCTAAGAATTTCTAAACGGCCCTTATCTTGCACGAACAGTCTCATTTGCCTTGGCTTGTATACCTTCAATCGAAAAAGGTGGAAGTCCGCCAAGTAAATTTCACTCCTTCCTTAACCTTAAGAGGCTTAATCCTTACTTTCCACCACCAACCAGCCTCTCCCACGCCTCCAGGACCAGGCGTCTGGTGCGGTAT
The DNA here is from genome assembly GCA_020725525.1 of Desulfovirgula sp. Lineage (GTDB taxonomy): Bacteria > Bacillota > Desulfotomaculia > Desulfotomaculales > Desulfovirgulaceae > Desulfofundulus. The sequence goes on along the minus strand of DYEX01000127.1, from coordinate 9,764 downwards.
TCGCCGTAATGGCGCTCTTCTTTTTCTTTGAGCACGCGGAAGGTCTCGCCGGGGAAGTCGGGGCCAAAGACGTCCCTGGGGTCAAGGATGTAGCGCAGCTCGTCGCGGGTTAACCCGTAAAGTTTAGCGTAGTAGGCGTCGAGCTCGGCGCGGATGATGGCGCGGCGCTCGGGATCCCAGCGGAAGGGCAGGATCGTTTCGGCGTCCGGGTGGACTTTTGGTGACCTGCCGCAGCATTCCTGCCAGCGGCGGGCAATCTCTTTGCGCAGCTCCCGCGGGCAATCCTGCCAGACCTCCCGCGCAAACGCTTCCAGGTCCCAGGCGGTGTAGACCAGCTCCAGGACGCGGGGGACGATGAAGAAGAAGTCGGACTCGGTATAGGCGCTGGGTGGGATAACGGGAAGTTGCTTAAAAGTTACATACTTTAAATGCACACCTGGAATCTTTTGGCGTGCAGTATAATCGAAAACAAATGTGTTAAAATTAGCCATTAGACAACATACTTCTCTTGTAGGTTTTGGTGGAAACATTAGCAAGAAGGTATCCCCGCACCCCAAACGAGGAGCAACAGTAGCTATAACGGTACGTTCATTGGTGGCGTTTGTTATGTCCCGCCAGCCCAACAGCCACCCCCGATTCCACTCCCACAGGAGCTGCGTGCCGTCACGGCTCCACTGCTTAAGGCATGCCTCTACCTCCTCCTCCCTCACCCAGTACCGCGGCAGGACGAAGTAATTCGGGTCGGCGTACTCCTCTTCCCGCGGCGTGGGGAGGTGGGTGCTCGTGGTATTTGGTGATACGCCCTTATAAGTGCCAAAGCGGTGGTCAAACTGCCAGATCATCTTGGCCTCGTAGAGAGGCAGCCAGATCTCGTCCCCACGCACGTAACAGAAGCCGTCGGGCCGACCGAGGTCCCGGCCGCGCATGAGCACGTATCCCTGATCCTCCAGCTCCTGCGTCGTGCGGAAGAGGTGGCTGTCCGTAGACATATTGAATAAGCCTTGTGTAAAGGAAACTTTCCACGGGTTTTCCCCCGTATGCTCGTTTACCAGCACCGGCACGCGCCGATAGATCTTCTTGGTCAGCTCGGCGTCTTCGCGGGTGCGGAAGACGGGACAGGTGCGGGTGTTGGGGTTAAAGAGGGCCAAGTCTTCCGGGCTCATCTCAAAGACGCGGCGGCCGTCACGCAATTGCTCGGTGCGGGTGAGAAAGAAAGCAAAGCGCTGCGGAGTTTTTTCTTCCCCTCGGCCCCGCATGGTAAGGAGGGAGAATTTATAGCTCTTATGTACACCAGGGAAAATTCCCTCGCGGTTTTCAAAGTCGTAGAGGCTCACCAGCCGCCCGGTCTCCACCAGGTGGGCGAAGAAGTGCTTGTTGGTGTCGTCGGTGGCAATGCCAGTGGGCAGCACCACGCCGGCGCGGCCGCCCGGGTGGAGAAGCTGGGAGAAAAGCTCTGCAAAGACGCTGTAGGTGTTGATACGCCCACGTGCGGTTAGCGGGAAGCGGCCGCTGCCGCGCAGAAACTTGCTTGTGGCCTCAGCAGTGTGCTTGGCATCCTGGTACTCCTGCCAGAGCGGGGGGTTCTCTTCAGGCAGCCTGTTGATCAGGCGCTGCCGCGCCGCCTTATTTAAAGCACGTGCAACTTCTGGTGCCAGCACAGCAAAGAATTCTTTTTCCTCAAGTTGTATTTGCTCCCAAGGTGGGTTACAGAGCACCACATCAAACCCGCCCTGGGCAAATACTTCGGGAAACTCCAGGGGCCAGTGGAAAAAGCGGTGCTTTTGGGCCAGCCCCCAGGCTGTTCCCACCGCCCGCGGGTCGGGAGCACGGTTTTCCAGCTGGCGGGAAAGGGTATCGCTGGTGGGTACCTTATTCCCCTGGCCTGCCTCCCTGGTAAGCAGAGCAAAAAAGGCGGCCGTCCAGAGGTTACAGGCGGTGTGCCTATGCCACCAGGCGCTACCGTGCTGCTGGAGTTCGCGGTAGTAATCTGCTTTTTGGCGCACCTGAGCGGGAGTGTCGTCGGGTAAGGCGACCAAAAGCCGGTACTTATCCACTAACTGGTCAAGCTCTTTTGCCGGGCTAAAAGAAATGGTGAGCTGGCTTTTCTCCTCCCGGTTTCGCTTTTTTAGGGCACGCGCTGTTGCCTTTTCATCCCCCGCCACCGCTTCAAAAGCCTCATCGGGGATGCCCTTTTTAAGCACGGTAAGGTCCAGCACCCCCACCAGGGAGTCGCCGCACTTGATACGGTGGTCGAGAAAGGTAAGTGGTTTACCCGGAGCGTGCCCCTCAATCCAGAGGGCCACCTTACATAAGTCCACCGCCAGGGGATTTTTGTCCACCCCGTAGATAGAGCGGCCAATGACCTCGCGGGTGGCCAGGCGCACCTGATCCGGCGTAGGCTCATCTCCACTGGCACGTATCCTGGCCAGCTCACGGCCCAACCTGCGGGCGGCAGCCAGGAGAAAGTGGCCGGAACCACAGGCCGGGTCGCAAACTTTTATGGAAAGAAGGACCTCTTCCTTTTGCGCCGCAGTTTTGGCTTTTTCCACTCGTTCCCGGATTACGGGAACAAGGGCGCTTTCCACCAGCTCATTTACCAGCTCCCGGGGGGTGTAATAAGAACCGGTGGTCTTGCGCTCCGTGCCGCTTTCCAGCCTGAACTCCGGATACTCCCCCGGCCATAGCACAAGGGGGTGAAAATCAAGCAGGCTTTCATATACGCTTCCCAGTTCCTCCACGTCAAGCGCTGCATAGTTGATACGCCGCCAGGGGGCGTGAGCGTTCTCCTGGTACATGGAAAGGTACCAGAAGCCTCTTAAAAGGTCACGGTTGGTAAGGTACACATCGTTTAAGTCAGGAGTTAAGGTAGGGTTAAAAAGGTCACCGTTTAAGGGCGGAAGCCCCAGCTCAGCCCCCAGGCGCTCGTCTCGCAGGAGGTGAAAGATGGTCTTAAGTCCCAGCCACAGATCAGTATGTTCCGTATAGGCTGAGCGAAACTGGCATAAGCGGCGCAACCGCTCCATGCTGTAATATTTGCGGTAAACAGCATTATCGGTTAAAAGGCCGCGTTCCTCAGCCACCATTAAGAAAAGAAAGCGGTAAATAAGGCGGAGAAGCTGCTGGTAAAATTCCAGGGAAGTGAGCGCCTCTGCGCGCACTTTATCCCGCAGTCCCCCATTTTGGGGGTGGCCCAAAAAGGCGTTACCAAGTATTTTAAGGGCTTCTTCTACGTTGTTCCGGAGGTGATCCCGGATGCGCCCCCCTTGCACCACGGTGATATTGTAGTAGCGCTCAAGCCAGCAGTCGCTGGCGGCTATATCCTGCGGCAGGCGCGTGCGGTGCGCCAGGCGGTAAAACAACACAAAATCGGCATAGTTTTCTTCTGCCATCATTCGCTGCAGATCAAACTCAATATAGGCCTGGCGGGCTATGCGCTGGGAATCCCGTAAAAGCCGCAGGGTAAAACCGTTGGTCACGATGCCCCAAAGGTGCTCGGTGCGGTTGAGGTATTCTTGCACCAGAGAATGGGGTGCCAGACGGGACCGGCCCGCTGGAGGGCGGCGGTCCAGAGACTGCCGGCAACCAACAATATGCACGGGCGGTGCACTTTCATTGGAACCGGCACGGTGAGAGATAAAAAAGGTGCGGCCATCAACCTCGGCTGCCCGGGGCACATAGGCAAGATCATAGCCAAGAAGGCTTAAAAGCGGGATGACCCACTGATCGCGGGTAACGGTGGTGGCGGGATCCGACTCCGGCAGGCGCTCCAACCGGTGCAGAAAGGCATGCCAGTGATTGCGGGCCCCCATCCACACGGCCGCTATTTCATCGGCAAGCCGCGACCTTGCGGCAAGGCCAAAGTCGGCAGGCTGCTGGCCGGGTGCTGATCCCTCGGCAATTTGATCGAGTAGATCCGGTGCTAGCAAACCACCTTCAACTTTTAGGCACGGAAAGCGCATCATTTCCTCACCCCTTTGGGAACGGGTTGCAGCACTAAAAGGCCCAGAAGATCCGGGGGCAACTGGGGACGCACGCTCAAGCCCCGGCGCGCCAAGCGCGCGGCTGCCCGCACCCGCCGGTGGGCATCCTCCAGCTTTTTAGCCCGCTGCCGGGCAAATTCTTGAAGGCCGGGCAAAAGGTCGCGCCACCAGCCAAGCACTTCTTCCAAAACCTCGCGGCGTTCCCGTGGTGTAATGGCGGCATCGGCGCGGGCATCCTGGAGAAGAGTAAGCGTCTCCTTTTCGTTTAGCCATTCCAAACGATCGGGAGGGAACCCATAAAAAGCAGTAACTACAACCTCTTCAGCCAGAAGAGGCCTTTTGTCCGGCTGCTCCAATAAGAAGCGCAGCCGCAAGAGAAGCAGCACCGTTCTCCTTTGCACGACCATCGTCTTTATGACACCGCACCGGCTAGCCGGCGCAGCAGCTCCTTGAGAAAGAGCGGCCTCCAAAAGGTAGCGAGCCAGGGCCACCACAAAGGGGTGATTACGCCCCAGGTAATCCACTCCTTCTTGCGGTGGTGGTGTCTTAAAAGTAATGCACCAGTCCGCACGGGGGAGCATACTCTGGAGGAAATCGGGAAGGGCGTTTCCCGGCGGCGGTGTTATGGTAAATACTTCGTTTGGCCCGGGCTTTATCCCAAACCCCAGTCGCTGGCAGGCATTTAGCACAAACCTTTCCACTGCCTTTTGATCGCCCAATACGGCATCCATTTCTAACAGCTCGCGCTGCACTTCTTCTGGCCTGAGAGACCGCTGGGCAAAACGGGTCCGGCTTTCCTTTTCGCGTTCCGCAGCCCGATCCCACCGGCGGTGAAACTCCTCTACCTCCATATCCTCAAAGAGCCTTAACTGCACCACCTGCTCTTTGAACCTCGAAGCCCGCGAAAAAAGCGCCCTGTAGATAGCCTCAAGGACGGCTTCGCTATCCATAGGCACGGGCACAGAGATACCCAGGGTTTTGTGAATGGCATGCGCTTTGCGTAAGAGGACATCCAGCACAGCCCCGTCCACCGGATTATCCTGGCCGTAAAAGAGAATGGCTTTTACGACCCTGGCACGCTGCCCAAAACGATCCACCCTTCCCTCACGCTGCTCAAGCCGGTTGGGGTTCCACGGCAAATCGTAATGGATAACAGCGGTAAAATGATCCTGCAGGTTAATCCCTTCGCTGAGGCAATCGGTAGCCACAAGCACGCGGTAAGGATAATTTGCCAGTTCGGCCACCCGCTCCCGCCGGTCTTCTTCGGGGAGGGACCCGGTGACGGAAAAAACCTTCAAGCCCGGGAAGAGCGGCTCAAGGCGCTTTTCCAGCTCGGCGGCTACGTAATCACTGGTGGCAATGTAACGGCACCAGACAATGGGGTGATATCCCTCGCGCAAAAGTTCCGCAATTAATGCTGTGCATCTAGTAAGTTTAATATCATCCTCCGTGCCTTTAATACTTTCGGCCAGCTGGGCAAATTTACGCAACTGGCGCCGCTCACTTTGGGTGAGGTCCGCTTCGCTTTCCTCGATGATGTGGGCGGGCTGGGTATCAAGCGTCTCTGCATCGGTTGGCTCGTAAATATAAGGGAGGTAAAGCTCATCGGACACCCCTTCTTCCTCCACGGAGCCGCCCTTTCTTGACCGTTCGTACAGCGCCGCTGCCGCCGCAGCAGGGCTGGACATCACGCAGCGCAATAGAGATAGCGCAGCCCAAAAGCGAATGCGCCTGCGCCAGCCCTGGAGGCGTTGGCTAGTGTTAACCAGATCCTGGGTAAACTGGTATACCCGGTCAAAAAGCTCACGATAACGGGAAGAGAGCAGGTAAGTTTTCTCAAGGTATTCCCGCTGAGGAAACGGCGTCTCTTCATTTAGCCAATGGACAATGTCCGCGCGCTTCCGCTGGATGAAATGCCGCGCCAGCTCATCGAGCTTTTTCCCCTCGAGACGCGAAAGGTCCAATCGGGAAAACTCCGGCTTAAGAAGCCCTAAAAGTGACAAAAATGATTCCTCGATGCCGCTGTGTGGCGTGGCCGTTAAAAGGATAAGGTGGCGGTCCGGTTTTGCGGCCAGTCGGCACAATAATTCGTGGCGCTGCTGCTGGGCCCGCGCGCTAGATCCCGGCTTGGCTGCACCATGTGCCTCATCTACAATGACAAATTCGGGGCAGTGGAGGATAAAGTTATCCCGGTGCCGTTCGGACTTCACGTAGTCGATACTGACCACCAGGTACTCATAGTAGCTGAAAATACTGTATTCACCCTGCGGCAAATGGCGCTCCAGTTGGCTTACAGTTCCAGAGCGCACCACCACCGCCTCAAGATGAAACTTTTCCTTTAGCTCCATTTGCCACTGTTCGCAGAGGTAAGGAGGGCAGAGGACACACAATCGCTTTATCTCTCCCCGATCCAGCAGCTCGCGGGCAATGAGAAGGGCTTCGACAGTCTTTCCCACGCCCACATCGTCAGCTATAAGCATGCGTACCGGATTAAGTCGCAGGGCCATCAAAAGGGGCACGAACTGGTAGGCTCTGGGACGAATTGATACGCGCCCTAAGGAGCGAAAAGGTCCAGCCCCATCTCTTAAAATGAGGCGGGCAGCGTCAAAGAGCAATTCTATACCTACAGCGTCACCAACTTCCTCGGCTTTGGGAAGTGGAAAAACAGCCTGCTCAATCCGCTCCAGCCCCAGCCTCACCAAAGGGAGATAAATACCGCATTCTTCTCCCTCCCCTCCAGTTAAAGGACGGAGGAGCAAAACTTGCGGGTCCTCAGAAGGCACCACCACCCATTCCCGTCCCCGGGACTGCACAACGGAACCTACACTAAAAAGAGACACCGTGGCTACTTCCTCCCCTCGCCAAACACGTCAGGGTATTCCCGCACCTGCTCTTCCAGATCCCGATCATAGCGGACGACAACAACCCGATAACCGAGTTCTTTAAGTTCTTGCCGCGCAACGCGGTCCTTTTCTTTTTGCTGTGGCTCGTCGTGCACACTGCCGTCACAATAGATGCAGACATTTGGCTCGTAGAAGAAATCAGGAATAGCAGGGTAATCTTTAAGCATTTTTTGCGCATCATCAGGCAGGCGCCGTTTGGTCTGATAAAGGTGATCCACAAGCCGCCGCTCAAGTTCAGAGCGGGAATCGGTTAAGGAGCGGAGCCAGCGATATTGTTCCTCATAAGAACGTTGCCCTGTGCGTAGATGGGTAACGCTATTGGCCAACTGCTTTAGCGCATCCCGCACCAGATGGCGGTCAAGCCTGGAGTGGTCGCTTTGGTTGGTGTAGGAGAGAAGGCATTCGTAGCAGGCTCTTACACAAGTATCTTTTTCACCTTCGCCAAAGTGGCAGCGCTCCAGGGCCGCCTGTGCTACCAACGCCAGGGCGCAATGATCATCCACCAGTTGCCGCAAAATACCCACTCCGCCTTCCGCTGCCTCCCAGAAAAGGATGGCCCGGAACTCCCCTGCACCAATGCGCTCAGAAGCAATTTCTTCTTCCTCCACCTGGAAAACCTTTTCCATGCCCCGTTGCAAAGCATACTGTAGCGTAGCCATAAAGTTCTCGTTGCCGCGCCAGTCGGGATTAAGGAAGTAGATGAGCAGGACGTTTTTCGTATCCCGCACCACCAAGCGCAAGGTTTCACGCCTTGCTGGCAAGGCGGTCTGTCCTTCTTCCTCCCCCGGTATTGCCCCGCGCCAGAGTTCGCCCGTATCCAAATTGATCAGAAAATGCTCCGAGGGTGGACGATTTTGCCAGCCGTGATTAAGACGGTAAAGCCATGCTGAGGGAGCGTAGACCATGCGCAGCACCGGCATGTTTGCATCATCACGTACTTCAGCAGAGAACATGCGGTATTCACTCCCGGAACCCGGGGCAAAAGAAAAGTACGTTTGTATCCGATATCCCCGCCGGGCCCGCTCTTCTTCTTCACAGGTAATGCGCTCGCGACGGCGCGTTTTAACGCTGGGCATGTCCAGGGCAACCACAACCTCGCTATTTGAAGCATCCAGCCGGGTAACGCAGTTGGTACAAAGGTCCACGGTGGGCTCTTCGTGGTAAAAACCGCAAATGTGGCAAACTTTGGCTTTCTTTCGCCGTGCCTCAAGTCCACCCGGAGGAAGAATGAAGGATACCACCTCGTACTTGGCCCCGTCGTGATAAATAATGTTACGAGGTCCAAACTCGCTGATAGCCAGAAAACGGGGCCGCGCGATAAACTCACCATCCCCCCGGGGAATGTATGCCCGCAGCGGCAGGCGAGGGAAGTTATAGCCAGGCAGAAAACCTTCGCTAGCAAGATAGCGGTAAGGATAAAAGTCGGATTCTTCGCGGCCAGCCTCATTAAGGAGAAGATTGCGCTGGCGGTTGGCTTCTTCCATCTTTTGCCGTGCCTCTTCCTGCTGATCGCGGCGGCGTGCATGGTAGTAAATATGTTGAGCCTCTTGTAACTGGTTCATAGCTGCACGGTAAAGCTCGCGCCAGCGTTCAAAGGCGTTATCAAAGGCCTTTGCCGCGCTGTGAATGGTAGCCTCAAGCCATTCATCGCTGTACCAACCGCTTGCCGCTAAATCCGGTTCGCAGGTCGTCAACACCGCGCGAGCTTCCCTTATGCACTCTTTAAGGCGCTCTTCGGATAAGTTTATTTGATCTTTGACCTCTTCTTTAAGCGGATGTCCCTCAAATCCTGTCTCTAAAAGGTCGGCAATTGACGATTGTAAAGGAAGTCCCGTTTTAGCTAACCAAATAGCGTGCACATGAGCCCTGATAAGGTCCTCGTTACCGAGATCAATGCGGGGGCTTTGCACAGCACCAGCCACCATCGCTTCCCGGTGCCGGAAGAAATACTGATCGTGCCCGCTGCGGGCAGCACAGTAGGTCAGCACCAGGGCGGGATCGCCGCGGCGTCCCGCCCGCCCACTTCGTTGAGCGTAGTTGGCCGGCGTAGGCGGCACATTCCGCAGGTGTACTACTTGTAGGTCGGAAATGTCAATGCCAAGCTCCATTGTAGGGGAGCAAAAGAGACACTTTAAAATACCTTTCCGGAAATAATCCTCACGTTTCTGCCGCTCTTCGTAAGATATCTGGGCAGTATGCTCTTTCCCGTTCATGCGCTGCAGCCGCCGCGCCGCCAGGCGATAAAAGTCCCGGAAGAAGACATTGATCTTGCGCTGTGCCTCAAGGTAAGCCGGGCTTGCCACACGGCGTGAATATATGGGGTCCGGTAGCGGGGGCGTTCCATCGCCGAGGCGCCACACAAGCGCAGCAGCCTCAAGCTGCACGTACTCTGTTTCTTTTTCCCGGTACCTCACCAGCAATCCTTGCGCGCAGAGAATGTCCACCAAACGGGTAACACACTCCCAGTACGTGGCTGGCGAAAGGCTCAACTCGCGGCGTAAATATCGCCCAATTAAGCTTCTCTCCCCGAGGCTCCTGGCATTGGCCTGCGGGTCAATGAGGCCGGTTAGGATAAACCGCTTCCCGCGCCAAAAAAGTTCATCTTCCCCATACCACTGGTCGTTGATTTCCTGGCTTACCCGCTTCCGTAACTGTTGCTGGACAGTCTCCTGAAGGCAAGGAGTATTAATGGCGAGGTGTTTGCGGAAGTAGTCGAGGAACGCTTTCGCCACCCGGTAGCGTGTAGATTTTCAAATTGATTCGGGGAAAATCTTCAAATTAAATTGGGGCAACCAACTGGTGGAACAAAGGAAATTCTCATTTTAAACCGGTAATCACAAAAATAATTTTCAAATTCCGCCGGCATTTCCATCGAATACCC